>JBEAPQ010000082.1:0-2564 GCA_041164325.1 Planctomycetota bacterium
CGTCGAGGGTGGCGGCGAGGTGCTGCTCTACACCGGCGAGGGGTTCAGCTACGCGGGGTCGCCCCGCCTCGACGGGCGCGGCACGGCGGTGGTCTTCAGCGCCCGGCGCGGGTCCCAGCCCGGGGAGAACGCCCGCGCGTTGAAGCTCGAACTCGACGGCGAGCTCCGCGTCCACCCGCGCGCCGAGATCGGCGGCGTCGTGCTCTTCGACCTCCCGTGCAGCTCGACCGAGTTCGGCGCGGTCCTGCTGGGTCAGCGGTCGGCTCCGCTCGCGCTGGGCGGCATCGCGTTCGACTACGACCTCGGGCCCGCCTTCGCGATCCTCGGGCTCGGTGCAGGGCGTTCGACGGGACCGCTGACGTTCCCGCTGCCGATTCCGTTCGCGGCCTCGCTGCAGGGCCTCGTGGTCGACTTCCAGGGGCTGCGCTACAGCCCCGGCGCGCAGAGCGGCGAGTGGACGCGCTCCGGGCGCCTGCCGATCTTCTGACCTGCCAGGCGCGCCATCGCCGGCTGACTGTTAGCCTCCCTCCCCTTGTCCGACCTCGTCGAGATCACGTTCCAGCCCGAGGGCCGCACCGCCTGGGTGCGCGCCGGGGCCACGCTCGTCGAGGCCGGCGAAGCGGCGGGCATCGAGATCGTCATGGGCTGCACGCGCGGCATGTGCGGCACGGACCCGGTGCGGATCGCGTCGGGAGCCGACGGCCTGACCGTGCCCGAACCGCACGAGACGGGCACGATCGAACGGATGGGGCTCGGCCCGGATCACCGCCTCGCCTGCTCGGCGAAGCTGGTTCGCGGTCCGATCGTCGTCGAGACCGGGGTCCTCTGAGGGCCCTCCAAGCCAGGGAAGACGACGCAGTGACCGAACCCAAGCCGATCCGCGACGCGGTGCACTTCTTCGGTCGGTTCCTGGCCAAGCCGGGTCAGGTCGGTGCCGTGCTTCCGTCGTCCAAGGCGCTGGCGCAGGAGCTGGTCGGTGACCTGTCGGACCTGAAGCCGGGCGACCTCGTCGTCGAATACGGCCCGGGCACCGGCGCGATCACGCGTCGCATTGCCGAGGTCCTGCCGCGTGGAGTCGAGTATCTCGGCATCGAGCTCGAGCAGAGCTTCGTGCGGAAGCTGGCCGTGCACTTCCCGCGGCTCCACTTCCACCACGGCTCGGTCGCCGACGTCGAGAGCATCCTCACCGAAGCCGGTCTGGGCGCGCCGCGCCGGATCGTGTCCGGCCTGCCGTTCGCGAGCCTGCCGCGCAGCGTCCAGGACGCAGTCGTCGATGGGACGGGCCGCATCCTGGCGGGCGGCGGCGAGTTCCGGACGTTCCAATACGTGCACGCCTACCGGATGGGGACAGCCCAGCGTTTCCGCGCGGCGATGGAGGCGCGGTTCGCGCAGGCCGAGCGCAGCCGACCGGTGGTCCGGAACGTGCCGCCGGCGTTCGTGCTCCGCTACTGGAACCCGTGACGCGAGCGCGTCTGCGCGCGCGAACTCACAGCGGGCGTCGGAACCGCTCGCGCAGGTCGTCCTCGAGCCCGCGCTGGAGCTGCTCGAGTCGTTCGACTCGCGCCGCCAGCGTCCGGTCACCCTCGTCGTGGAGCTCGGCCCGCCACGACGTGTAGCGCGCGACCCAGACGAGTCCGGCGACGAAGGTCAGGAACCCGAGCTGTGGCGGGTTCCAGGCCGACAGGATGCGCGGAAGGACGTTCTCGAGCAGGACGGCGACCGCACAGACGGAGCCCATGACGAGGTGGAAGTTCCGTTCGCTGAGCGTGTGCATGGGGTCTCGGTGACGGGCGGGGGTGCTTGGCTCAGACGCCCGGGCGGAAGCGGGCGAGCTCGAAGCCGTCGGGTCCGAGCAGCGCCAGTTCCTCGCCGTCGAGCACGAGGGAGGTCGCGCTCTGGAGGGCCTTCAAGAACGCGTTCTCCTGGGCCGTGATGTCCGGCGGGCCGGAGCGGCGGGTGGTGCCGATGGAGTCGACATCGAAGGAAGAACCCTCCAGCGTGAAGCCCGCGAAGTACTGGTTCACGCCGGCGTGTCCCAGGACCTGCCCCTCCTCGAAGACGAGCGTGATCGGTGCGAGCGCCAGCGGCGGGGCGCCGTAGAGCCGGACGAGGTCCCAGCGGGAGCGCTCGACGTCGGCCGGGCCGAGGCCCGTCATCGAACAGGCGGCGACCAGGAGGGCCGCGAGCATGGCGGTGACTCTCTGCATCGCCCGGAGTCTACGCGCGGGCCCCGACCGTCCGGTAGGACGCAGGTCGCGGCGGCTCGAGGAGCCGCGCGGTCCTGCGGATCACGCGCCGGTCAGAAGACCAGCTGGACCGAGTAGACGTTCGACGATTCGAGGGGGAGCGAGAGGCTCGCTGGGTCGAACGCGATCGCCTGGAAGTGGTAGGTGCCGAGCGGCACGCCGAGCGGGAACGCGAAGCCCATCTGGCCGCGGCCGAGCGCGTCCATCGACGTCGAGCCGACGACGAACATCGACGAGAAGTTGTTCGCGATGTCGAGCGACAGCAGGCCCGGGATCGAGCTCGGCAGGTTGTCCGGCGACACGATCATGATCGCTGAC
>JBEAPQ010000083.1:0-7667 GCA_041164325.1 Planctomycetota bacterium
GCGCCGCAGCTCACGCTCGACCAGGGCAGGATCGATCCAGGCTTGGCGCCCGGTCGTCACGAACGCGCGCCCCGTCTCGGCTTCTTGCCCGCGCAGGAAACCGATCCGGCCGAGCCCGAGCTCCGCCGGGTCCTGGAGCTGGAACGCGACCACGTCGTGCTCCTGGCCGAGCAGCTTCAGCGCCTGCACGCCAGACGGATCCTGGAGGTCGCTGAGCACCAGCAGCAGCGAACGCTGCGACAGGCTCTGCCGCAGCTCGACGAGGCGGTGCCCGAGGGCGGTGCCCTCATCGAATCGATACGAACGCAGTTCCAGGACCCACTGCAGCACACGGTCTCGCGACAGGCTCGGCTCGACCCGGAACTCCCGGTCCCCAGCGCCGATGACGCCGACCGGGCTCACGCGTTCCAGGCAGGCGAGAGCCAGACCGCCGGCAACGTGGAGCGCGACGGCGTACTTGCTGCGCCGCGTCGAGGACACCGTCATCGACGCGGAGGTGTCCACGACGAGGTAGACCGGGATGCGACGCGGCGACTCGTAGTCCTTGACGTGGTAGCGCTGGGTGCGGGCCGTGACGCGCCAGTCGATCGCGCGCACCGAGTCACCCGGGGAGTACGGGCGTGACTGGACGTAGTCGATGCCCGACCCCAGGTACCGGGAACGATCCGTGCCGTAGCCGAGGGAGTCCGCCAAGCGCCGGATCGCGATGACGAACCGACGCGCGTCGAGCGTGTCGACCTCCTCGAGCCGCGCGTCGGCAGCCCACGGCGGCCTCCTGTGGCCCGCGGGCAGGGTCACGACGCGCTGACCTCGGCGAGAATCTCTTCGAGGATCTGCAGTCCGGTCCGGCCTTCGGCGAGCGCTTCGTAGCTCGGGCGGATGCGGTGCAGGATCACGTCTTCCGCGAGGTCGAACAGGTCCTCCGGAACGACGTAGTTGCGGCCGTGGATCAGCGCCCGCGCACGCGACGCCTTGAGCAGCGAGATCCCGGCCCGCGGGCTCGCGCCGAGCTCCAGCTGGGGGTGCCGCCGGGTCCGATCGACGATCTCGACGACGTGTTCGAGGAACGTGTCGCTGACGTGGACCTGCTGGACCTGCTCCATCGCACGCGCCAGGTCCTCCGGACCTCCGACCGGCGCCTGGTCGAGGACGTCGAACTCGGTCCGCGCGATCGCTCCACCACCCTCGTCACGCCGGATACCGAGCTGCGCGTTGCGGCGCAGGACTTCCTTCTCCTGGTGCGGCTCGAGGTAGCGGAGCCGGTGCAGCAGCATGAAGCGGTCGAGCTGGGCCTCCGGCAGCTCGAACGTCCCCGCCTGCTCGACCGGGTTCTGCGTCGCGATCACGAGGAACGGCGCCGGCAGTCGGAACGTCTCGTTGCCGATGGTCACCTTCCGCTCCTGCATCGCCTCGAGCAGCGCGCTCTGCACCTTGGGGGCGGCGCGGTTGATCTCGTCGGCGAGGAGCAGGTTCGTGAAGATCGGCCCCTGGCGGGTCCGGAACTCGTGCGACCGCTGATCCAGGATCTCCGAGCCGAGGATGTCGGACGGCAGGAGGTCGATCGTGAACTGGATGCGGGCGAAGTCGAGGTGGACCGTCTTCGAGACCGCGGCGACGAGGAGCGTCTTGGCGAGCCCGGGCACCCCTTGGAGCAGCAGGTGCCCGCCGGTCAGGAGCGCGATGAGGACGCGCTCGACGACGACATCCTGCCCCACGACGACCTGACCGACCCGCTCACGGATCGCCTGGAGGAAGGCTTCGGTCTCGGCGAACTGCGGGGTCTCGGCGGGCGAGTCGGTCGACGTCATGCAGGCTCCACGTCTCGGGGAAGGGGCGCGGCAGCATACGGACGAGACCGCTGCTCCGCCTCCCTCCGTCCGCAGGCGCAGAGCCGACCGTCACGACGCGGGAACGGTCGCGGTGACGGAGCGCCCGGCGATCGGCAGCGTGAGGTCGAGTCCGAGCTGCGCGGCGAGCTCTTCGAGGTCCCGCCCCGACGCGGGCAGAGCGGGAACGATCTGCCCCGCGTGACCACCGATGAACTGCGCGGCCCCTGGCCTCGGCATCACGTCGTGCTCGAGCCCGAGGAGCCCCTCCCACTCGATGCGGCGTGCGCGCTCATACCGGAGCAGCGCCCCTGGAGCCGCTCCGGGTGACAGGGCCTCCGCGAGATCGCGCCCCTCGCGGAACCCGACGTTCATCGACTGCGCACCCGCGGGGTGCGTCTCGTGGAGCGCGTCGCCGACGAGCCAGACGTGACCGCTGCCCGCGCGTTCGGCCAGGCGGGACGCGACGCGGATACGCCGCCGCCAGCGGACGGGCCCGATGCGCCCCCGGAACCAGGGCGCGCGCGTCGCGAGCAGACGCCGCAGCTCCGGCTCTCCGAGCCGCTCGGGATCCTCGGTCTCCGCTGCCGCGTCCGGTGCGATCTCGAACCCGAAGCGGCCGTACCCACCGGGAAGTGGCCAGCAGAACGTCGACGCGCCCGGCTCCACGCCGAGACGGATCTCATCGCCGAGGTCGGGGTCGGTGCGGAACTCGAAGAGCACGAAGTCCCGCCCCTCGCGCAGCGCAGGGAAACCGATGCCGAGCGCCGCGCGCACCGCCGAGCGCCGGCCGTCCGCGCCGACGAGGAACGGGACCTGCACCTCGCGGGAACCGAGCACGACGTCGTCGATGTGTTGGACGCCGCGCCCGACCGGAACCGCCGCGCACGATTCGACGCGGACCCGGACGCAGTCGCCGTCCTGGGTCAGGCCGCCGACACGCTGCCCGGTCCGAATCCGCACGCCGCGCCGTTCTGCTTCGCGCGTCAGGATCTCCTCGAGGTCCTCTTGCCGCAGCAGCGCCACGAACGAGTGGTCGACGGCGAGTCGCGACACCGACGTCTCCGCGCGACGGATCGGACCGTCGTGCAGCCCCACACGGCGCACGCGCACCGATCGATTCAGCACGGCCGGCAGCAACCCCAGCTCCTCGAACAGGCTCAGCGAACGAGCGTGCAGCGCGCAGGCCTGCGGACGCGAGGCGCGCGCCGTGGCGAGCTCGACGATCTCGACCTGCATGCCACGCGCGCACATCGCGAGCGCGGTGAACAGACCGACCGGACCGGCGCCGGCGACGAGGACATCAGGCTGCTTGCGACCGAACATGGGTGACGCTCCGCGGACTCTCGGGATGGATGCGGGCCGGATAGCCCGAGCGGCGTCCGGTCCGTGCCGCCAACGAAGCCGCTTGCCCACCGTTTCGACGCACGCCGCGATGCCGGGGCGAATCCGCCCGACGCCGGGCAGCACCGGCCGCTCTCGGGCACATTCCCCGCCGGGAGCGGAACTGCTTCGCAGCAGGCCCGGGCGGGGATCACGTGGGCTCTGGCAGTTCGCCCTGCTGCAGGCGCCGACGCAGCGCGAGACGGAACTCCCCTCGTTCCTCGGGCTCCGCCGGGTGCCAGCGCCCTTCCGCGCGGCGCTTCTGCACTTGGCCGCCCGTCAGCACGAAGCTCGTCACGTGCATCGCCTCGGGGCTGAACACGTGCAGGCGGTTCTTCGGCCCTACCACGACGATGGTGCCCTGCTCGTCGTCACGCAGGATGCGATCATCCCCCGCTTCACGGGCGTCGTCCCAGGCCTTGGCGGTCGGACGCACGCGTTCGTCCACGCGCTGCGTCGCGTGCTCGGTCCGGCGCACGGCGCGACGCGCGCGCCCCGACAGCCGCTTGGCCAGCTCCTGCAGCAACGGCAGGACGAACTCCTCCTCGTCGGGCGCAGCAGCGCTGCCGCCCTGGTTCTGCAGCCCGGCGAACCGCAGCGACTCCCGTTCGAGACGCAGCTGGAACCGCTTGAGGATCGAGCCGACGGCCGGATCGGCGATGTCCCGGACCTCGGCCGCACCCACCCAGTGGAGCCGGAACCGGGGCGAGCCGTCCAGCGTGGTTCCGCGCAGCAGCTGGAAGCTGAACGCCGCCTTCTGGTCGCTGCCGAGCAGCGGGTAGAGGCCCGCATCGACCTGGCCAAGGATCCGGTAGACGCCCGACTCGGCGCCGAACTCGTGGAGCTGCTGCGTCCGGAGGACCCGCCCCATCGACACGTGCGTGACGATGACGTCCTGGCCGTCGACCAGATCATCGATGCCCGCGTCCCGCCTCTCGATGGCGAGCGTCACGAAGTCGGTGAACACCGGGCGCCCGGTGCTCGAGTAGCCATCGAAGACCTCGCGCGGCTTCTGGGGGCGCGCGGTGGGCGCGTCCGCACTCTCGCTGAAGTAGCAGAACGCGGAGCCCGGGCGCAGGGCCTGCTCGTGCGCGCGGACCTCGGCCACGCGGGTGAGGATCTGGGCGACCACGTCCTGCGCCGCTCGGCGCGCGTCGCGCTCGAAGTCGAGCGGGACCCGGATCTTCAGATCGAGCCAACGCGGCCGACTGAACGCGTCGACGCCTTCTGCGTCGAGGAGGCCCCGCGCCATCTCGGAGAGCGAGCGAACCGCGGACGCGCTCAGGGAATCCGGGCGCCGGGCATCTCCTGCCGGGCGAGGGCCGCGCCGGGCAGGACGGCCCGCGACGTCGCGCCGAGGGTCTGCGGGCCGCGCCGCGGGGCGCGCCGCCGCCGGAGCCTTGGTCTCGGCCGCGTCTTCCACTTCTTTGCGGGAACCACGGCGCCGGCGACGCCCCTTTCCGCGGGACGGCGGTTCGCCGGACGGGGCCTGCTGTGGGGTTTCGGCACCGTCCGGGGCGCCCTCCGCCGCGACAGGATCGTTCTCTGCCGAGCCGGGCGCAGCCTTGTCACCGGAAGCGCCGCGGCCCCGCCGACGACGCCGGACGCGACGGCGCTCGGCCTGCGGGGTCTCTCCCCCCTCGCCGTCCGCGGGGCGCGCGCCCTCCACCGACGGAGGCGCCGGTTCGGGCTTCGGAGCGGGCGCGGATGCGCTTTCGGGATCGGGGCCAGGGTGGTCGTTCACGGCGGCGAGGAGTCTAGTCCGCCCACTCGGCGAACCCCAGCAACGCATCGTTGGGATCCGGAACGCCCGGCTGCTTCAATGATCGGCTCGTCATGACCCAGATCCACGATTCGATCCTCTCGACCGTCGGTGGCACGCCGATCGTCCGGCTGTCCCGCATCGCACGCCATCTACCGGTCGAGCTGCTCGCCAAGTGCGAGTTCATGAATCCCGGTGGATCGGTCAAGGATCGGATCGGCGTCCGGATGCTGCTCGACGCCGAGCAGCAGGGCCGGATCAAGCCCGGCGACACGCTGATCGAACCGACCTCGGGCAACACGGGCATCGGCCTCGCGATGGCGGCCGCGGTCCGCGGCTATCGGATGATCATCACGATGCCTCAGAAGATGAGCCGCGAGAAGCAGGTCGTCCTCGAGGCGCTCGGTGCCGAGATCATCCGCACGCCCACCGAGGCGGCCTGGGATGCTCCGGAGAGTCACATCGGCGTCGCGAAGCGGCTCCGCGAGGTCATCCCGAACGCGCACATCCTCGACCAGTACTCGAACCCGTCGAACCCGCTCGCGCACGAAGAGGGCACGGCCGTCGAGATCCTCGAGCAGTGCGGCGGCAAGCTCGACGCCATCGTGATGACGGCGGGTACCGGCGGGACGATCACCGGCGTCGCGCGGAAGCTGAAGAAGGAGATCCCCGGTCTCACGGTCGTCGGCGTCGATCCGGAGGGCTCGATCCTCGCCGGGCCGGGACCGATCCGCTCGTACAAGGTCGAAGGCATCGGCTACGACTTCATCCCGGACGTGCTGGAGCAGGGCATCGTCGACCGCTGGATCAAGAGCAACGACCGCGACTCGTTCCGCGTCGCCCGCCAGATGATCCGACAGGAGGGCCTGCTCTGCGGCGGCTCGTGCGGCGCGGCGGTCTGGGCGGCGATGGAATACGCGAAGGATCAGCCTGCGGGGACACGCATCCTGGCGATCCTGCCGGACTCGATCCGCAACTACCTGACGAAGTTCGTCGACGAGCGCTGGATGCGCGAGAGCGGCTTCGAGGAGAGCGAGTGGGCGGTCGGCACCGTCGCCGACATGCTCCGCGCGATGCCGCGCCGGGACGTCGTCAGCCTCGACATCGCCGCGAGGCTCGCGGACGCCGTCGCGACGTTCAAGGCCGAGGGAATCTCGCAGATCCCCGTCACCGACCACGGCCAGCTGGCCGGCATCCTGACCGAGGCCGACGTGCTGCGCGTGCTCCTGGACGGGCACGCCCGACCGGACTCGTCGCTCGGTGAGTTCATGCACCGCCAGGTCTCGACGGTCTCCAACCACGCGCCTGCGTCGATGCTCCCCGACATCTTCGAGCGCGGCGAGGTCGCGCTCGTCATCGACGACGAGCGCCACGTGACCGGCATCCTGACGAAGCTCGACCTGATCGAGTACATGACGCGGCGGCCGTCGGTCAGCTGACCGCGCGCGCCGCGCGCGTCACCACACGAACCGGGCCGCCGCCGCTTCGACCGCGACATCGCGGACGAGCGCTTCCGCCTCGCCGCGCGGCAGGTTGCCGAGCGTCGTCGGCGACCCACCCGCGACGAAGACGGTCACGTGCGCGAGGCCGAAGAGCCGCTCGATCGGCCCGGCGCGCAGCACCGCTCCCTGGACCTTCCGCACCGGCACGAAGGCGAGATACTGCCCGAGCAGCCCGTGACGGAATGCGAGGTGCCCGGGCGATCGGGCGTAGGCGAGATTCGCGAACAGCAGCACCCCCATCGCCACGGCGAGGACCGGTGCGCCGAGCGCGAGCCAAGCCGGCCAGCCGATGGTCGGCAGACCGGCCCCGAGGCCCAAGAGACCCAGGATCAGTCCCTTGAGCCCGACGCGCACGACGACCTTCGGGGACACGCGCCGCCACGCGAGGTGCGCAGGATCGAGCCCCGGCAGCACCCACGCGACGAGGGCCCGTGCGCGCCCCGCCGAGGTCAGCGGCACGAGGATGTCCCGTTCGACCTGGTTCGAGCCGCGCTGCGCTTCCTGGGCGCCCGCGCCCGCGGAATCAGCGCGCACGACCGCGGTGCCGAACAGCCGGCGCAGCGGGGCGGCCTCGAGCGTGATGCGCTGGATCTTGCGCCGCGGCAGGCTCTGCGCGCGGGTCGTGATCAGGCCGAACCGACGGTAGAGCACGTCATCCCGCTCGCTCAGCTCGAAGCGATGGAACATCACGAGGCTGGCCGCGATCGCAACGAGCCAGCCCGCGAGCATGACGAGGAACAGGACCGCGACGAAGAACAGCACGGTCCACGTCGTGCCGAACGCGGACAGCCGGTCGACGACGCCGCCGAGCACACCTTGGAACGCATCCTGGAGCCCGAGCTGTTCGGCGAGCTCGAACACGCCGAGCACCATCAGCAGACTCGCGCCGACGCGGTTGTTGGTGAAACCGAGCAGCGCGAGTTCGCCCCCGGTGCTGCGGAACAGGACCCGCGGTGCGGGGACCGCCTCGCCCGAGGCGCCCTCCATCCCTGACCGGCCGCGCAGCCGGAACAACACTTCGCGCAGCCGAGCCGCATCTCCGCGCGACAGCGAATCGAGGCGGGCCTCGGCGCCCTGGCCGGAGGCCGTTTCGACCTGGACGACGACGAGCTGCAGGACGCGCCGAAGCAGCGTCGACTCGAAGCTCAGGTCCTGGATCCGGTCGATCGGGATGCGCCGCTCCTGCCGATGGAG
>JBEAPQ010000084.1:0-2606 GCA_041164325.1 Planctomycetota bacterium
GGCCACCCGTTCCAGGTCGAGGTCGGCATCGCCTACGGGCGACCCGGCGACACGCTCGACGTCTCCGAGTCCGGGAAGATCTTCGAGGACGCCGAGAAGAAGAAGCGTCGGAAGAAGCTCGCCGAAGAGGACCTGCTCGCCGAGGCCGACCAGCCGGCGCGCCTGATCCGCTACGCGAACCGCGTGCCGCTGCTCTTCCAGCAGTCCGCGTGCGCCGTCACCAAGGCGGTGATCCAGACGAACTGGCGCGGCTACGGGATGCAGCAGCCACGCGGCGGACTGCCGGTCGGCCCGATGGTCGTCTTCGTGCACATGGCGTCCGTGTGGGTGCCGTTCACCTCCGAGTCGAAGGAGGCGATCGCGCACTACGACGAGATCATCAAGGAGCTGAAGCTCGCGCTGCAGGAGTGTGGCCGGAAGCTCGGGACGCACATCCGCAAGGGCAAGAAGCTCGCCGGCGAGTTCAAGAAGCGAAACTACATCTCGACCTACATCCCGCACATCGGCGAAGCGCTGCAGGAGATCCTGGGCCTGTCGGACGGCACGCGGGACGAGTGCGTCGAGAACCTGACCGAGGTCCTGGAGCGCAGCCGCAAGATCTGACGTCCGGCCGTCGCAGGACGGTGTTCGACGACACTTCGTCACTCACTCTCGGAGGGGCACGAACCGGACCGGCAGGAGCTTCGCCACGAGCTGCCCGTCCGGCCGCTCGACGAAGCGCGTCAGCACCTGGAACTCGCCCGGTCGGCCGATCGGCGCGAGAAGACGACCTTCGGTCGCAAGCTGTTCGATCCAGCGTGCCGGCACGGCGAGCGTCGCCGCCGTGGACAGGATGGCGTGGAACGGCGCGTGTTCGGCCCAACCCTTCCGGCCGTCGGCCGTGTGCAGGTGGACCCGTTCGTAGCCGAGCACGGCGAGCCGACGGCGGGCAGCGCGGGCGAGGACCCGGTCGCCGTGGATCATCCATCGGCCAGATCCTCAGAAGAGCCGCACGGCACCGACGAGCAGTCGGCGCCAGAGCGAGGGCAAAGCCCGGAGCTCCTCCTCGACGAGAGCCTCCACGCGGCGCGCGACGTCTTCGCGCTGCAGCCCGGGCGCGAGACCGAGCCGCGCCTCGACGACGTGCGGGTCGTCGATCGGGCGGCCGATCTGGCTGACGAGCAGGACCTCCGCGGCGAGCACGTCCTCGATCGTCTCGACGAGGCGCGCGGCCAGGATGTGGGCGGCGACGTTGTAGAGCTTGCCGACGTGCGCCACCGGGTTCTTCCCGGCGGCTGCCTCGAGCGTCATCGGACGAGACGGTGTGATCAGCCCGCCGACCCGATTGCCGCGTCCCACCTCCCCGTCATCGCCCGCCTCGGCCGACGTCCCGGTGACGGTCAGGAAACACTGTCCGGCGGACAGGTCGTCGGCGGTGTTGACGAAGACGCGCCCGAGTTCGAGGCCCGTCGCCGCAGCGATGCTGGCCCGGGCGTCCTCGACAGCGGCGATGTAAGCGGCGAGGTCGGGAAGGTGCTGCCCCACCATCGCACAGGAACAGGTCAGCTCGACGTGATCACCGCGCGCCACGCCGAGGATCTTCGTGTCCTCGCCGCAGGAGGGAACCGACCGGGCGCGCAGGCGGAGCGCGCGGTCGGCCGCGTGCACGACCCGCTCGAGCCGGGTCGGCGGCGCCGAGCCGACGCCGACCGAGCTGTCGTTGGCCAGCGGAACCGTGCGGGCACTGCCGCGATCGAACAGGCCGACGAGGTCCCCCGAGCCCGCCCGCACGAGGTCATGGACGATCACTCCCCGCTCCACGTCGAGGTGGCGGACCCGTTGGTGGAGAACACGGCGGACGGTCCGTTCGACGACGTCGCGCACCGGTAGATCCCAGGTGCCGACCCGTCGCGTCGCACGCCCCGCGACGTAGACCTCGAGCGGGGCCTCGAGCTGCCCGCCGCCGAACGCAGGCGTCGAAGACCCGCCCCGCAGCAGGACCTTGTCGACGTTGTGGTGGAGGATGCGCCCGCAGCAGTCGATGTAGAGGCTACTGAGCGCGATCGAGAGCTCCTCGGCCACCGCATCGCACAGCGTGTCGGGATGCCCGGCACCCTTGCACTCGACGACCTCGGTCGCCCCGCCCCGCGGCGGGAGGTCAGCCAGTCGGAGTTGACGCATCGGACCCTCGCCGGAGGCATGTGCAGCCGGCACCGCGGCTCGCAGATCGGGGTGGAGGAGGAACGCCGCGGCGAACGCCTTCGGCCGACCGGGACTTCCGGAACGGGGGACGATTCCCGGGTCCGTCGATCCCTCGTCGCCGGGTTCGAAAGCGTGGTCCCGGTCGGGCGAACAGCTACACTCTGCCGCCGGTCAGGGAGGCGACGCCCGGTTCGGGGCGGCGTTCCCGCCGTCCGTTACCCCGATACCCGCAAGACCCCCGGATCCGCTGCCGCGCGATCCAAAAGCGAAGCGTCGCCCATGGCCCAGAAGCGCAAGAGCAACGCCCTCAGCAAGTTCGACCAGACGACGGTGCAGAGCATCGACGACACCGCGAAGCGGGTCTTCGATGACATCCAGAACCAGGCCAAGCCGGAGCTGAAGTTCCCGCTGCGAGCGCTGAGCAA
>JBEAPQ010000085.1:0-17267 GCA_041164325.1 Planctomycetota bacterium
TCCTGCTGGCTCCCGAAGACCTCGGTCCCGGCGCTGTCATCACCGACGTGGCGGTCGACAGCCCGGCCTCGTCGCTGTCCCTGCTGCGCGGCGATCGGATCGTCACCTTCGCCGGACAGCGGGTCCGCAACGCGTTCCACGCGCAGATCCTGATCGGCCAGCAGCTCGCCGGCGACCCGGTCGAGGTCGCGTGGGAGAGAGATGGGGTGCGCCGGGAGGCCACGGTGCAGCTGGGCGCCGTGCCGTTCCGGGAGCGCGAGGCGGTCACGCGGAGCGACGAGGTCTTCGAGAAGCCGTGGGAAGGTGATCCGCCCCCCGGCGAAGACGAGCAGGGCCGACGCGAGCCCTGACGGTGGGGAGGCCTGGACAGCACGGTCGACCGTGCGTCAGGCCGTCGGAAGTCCTTGCTGAGTCAGGAAATCCGGTGCTTTCAGAGGCACGGCTTCACTTTGGGAGGACGGGTTGCCGATCCCTCCCAGAGCACCATGAGCGCAGGACTCCAGACTCCGTCCTCCCCGGCAACGGGGAGCTTCCGCGTCCTCGTGTGCACGGGCGACCGTGCGGCCGAGGCCGAACTTACCAAGGCCCTTGCTCCGAGCGGCGGCGAGGCGCGCGTTGCGACGACGGCTGCCGAGTTCGAGCGCGTGCTCGGGTCGGACGAGTTCGAGGCAGTGCTCGTTGACCTGCCGTCCCAGTCGGACGTCTCGTCGGGTTGGCGCGAAGAGCTCGCGCAGCGCGGCGTGGCTGGCCTGGACGTGGTTCTGGCCGTTCCCTCCAACCGTGAGGATGCGGCGAAGCGCCTCGTGGGGCGTTCGATCACGGCGTTCGTGACCAAGCCGTGCACGCTGGCGCAGGCCGCGTCGATCCTCGCGATCGCCGCCGAGAACCGTCGACTCCGCCGGCGCATGCAGGCGCTCGAGAGCCAGCTGGTGGCGGACGAGCCCGACGACGAACTCGTGGGCTGCAGCGCGTCGATCCGTCGCCTCAGCACGGCCGTGAGCCGCGCGGCGGGGAATGACGCGACTGTGCTGATCGAAGGCAAGGCCGGCACCGGCAAGAGCCTCGTCGCGCGCATGATCCACCAGAGCGGTCGTCGCGCGCAGAGCCCGATCGAACTCGTCGCATGCGAGCGCGCGGACGAGGACACGCTGGTCACGGCTCTGAAGAACGCTGGCGAAGGCACGCTGGTGCTCGAAGACATCGACCGACTGCCGGCCCGGACCCAGTCGCGGCTGGTCCGCGTGCTCAAGGAGTCGAGCAGTGGACTGCACAAGTCCCGCATCGTGGCCACGACGAGCGCGAAGCTCGCCGAGCTCGTGGCCAAGGGTGGCTTCCGCGAGGACCTCTACTACCGGATCAACATGTTCCCGGTGGCGGTCCCGTCGCTCGTCGAGCGCACGGAGGACATTCCGATCCTCGCCCAGCACTTCCTCGCGGCGTCCTGCCGTCGCTCGGGTCTCCCGGATCGCGGCTTCTCGCCCACCGCGATGGCGATGCTCGAGACCAATCCCTGGCCGGGGAACGTCACGCAGCTCAAGAACACCGTCGCCCGGGCCCACTCGCTCGCCGACGGCAACACGATCGAGCGCGCCCACCTGTTCGCACCCACCCAGCAGGACGGCCCCGCGCTGACCGCGGGCGGTCTGGCGGGCCTCGTCGGCGGGGTGGCTGCGCAGGGTGCACAGCAGGAGGACGAGGACGTCACCGAGAGCGACATCCTGCCGTTCCAGGAGGAGGAGAAGCGTCTCCTCTCCCGTGCCCTGCGCGCCACGCGCGGCAACGTGCGTCGTGCCGCCCAGCTGCTCGCCATCGGGCGGGCCACGCTCTACCGGAAGATCCAGATCTACAAGCTCACGATCCAGTGAGCCGGATCCCCCGGTTTCGCCGGCTTCGGCGACTCAGAACCCAGGCGAGACCGGGGATTCCGTGGCGCGGTCCTCGTTGCGGGACGCACAACCCTCCTCGCCCGCCCGCCGTGGTCTAGAGCGGTAGACTCACCTGCCCGGAACAGCCTTCCCGGGCCCCCGCCCGACCATGCACTCTCGCCGTACCGCTTTCCGTGCTGCCCGGCCCGCGCTTCTTGCCGGTGCCATGGCCACCCTGGCCCTCGCCCTTCCGGGCCAGGGCTTCCAGTTCGATGAGTTGGCCGGGCGCGGACTTCCGCGAGAGCTGACCGACACGTCGGTCGTCTGCCTGCTCGACCTCGATCAGGACGGCCACCTCGACCTGATTTTTGGTGCGATCGAGGTCTACCCGGGACTGCCGCTCGGCATTCGGCTGGGTAGTCCGGACGGCGTCTTCCGAGTGGCGCCGAACAGCTACGTGCCGGCGACGACAGTGCTGCCGTCGAGGCTGGTCTGCGCTGACTTCGACGGCGACGGGGACACCGACGTCTTCGTCGTGAACCGCGACTACGTGCAGAACCACCTGTTCTTCAACGACGGCACGGGGCGACTCGTCGACGTCACCGCGGGCCGCATTCCTGCCGCGCTCGAGGACTCGCGCGGTGGTGCGCTCGGGGACATCGACGGCGACGGGGACATCGACATCGTCATCGTCAACTCGCTCGGGTCCGACTACACGCTCGTCAATGACGGCACCGGCGTGTTCACGGTCGGAGCGACTCTGACCGACCCACTCTTCGACGACCCGACCTGTGTGGCGCTGGTCAACGCACGCGGCACGGGCGTTCTCGACGCGATCGTCACCGACGCGGGCGGTCAGAACCGCTACTGGGAAAACGACGGCAGCGGCGTGTTCACCGAGGCGACCGCGACCCGGCTCCCGGTCGACAGCGATGCCAGCACCGCGGTCGCTTGCCTCGACGCGGACGGGGACGGGGATCTCGATCTCCTGATCGGCAACCGGGGGGCACCCAACCGGCTCTACCGCAACGACGGCACGGGCGTCTTCTCCGAGAACCCCTCGGACATGCCTGCCGCGGTGGGTGAGACCACTGCGCTCGCGGTCGTCGACATCGACGGTGACGTCGACCTCGACATCATCTGCGCCCGCCTCGGGGAGCCGAACGTCGTGCTCCTGAACGACGCGACCGGCGTCTTCACGACGGCAGCCGACCCCTGGCCCGAGCTGCAGGACTACTCCACCTGCGTGACGGTGGGCGATGTCGACTCGGACGGCGATGCGGACGTGGTGTTCGGCAACGGCCGGTCGATCGACGCCCCAGGGCACAAGCACCTCTACCTCAACGAGGGCAGCGCCCGGTTCTCGTGGACGACGGCGCTCGGCTGGGGCTCTCCCGAAGAGTCGAGCGTTGCCATCGCGACCGGCGAGATGACCGGTGATGGCCTGCCCGACGTCGTCGTGATCCGCGACCTGTCCATCGAGGTCTGGGGAAACACCGGGCTGGGCGGTCTCGCCCTGAGCGGCGCCTACGCGTCGGGCTCGAGCCCGGACTTCTGCCGATCGCTCGCGCTCGGCGACGTGGATGGGGACGGTGACCTCGACGTGGTCATCGGGACGATCGGTCCGAACCTGCTGTTCCTGAACGACGGCGCCGGAAACCTGGCGCCCGCGTCCACGCCGCTGCCCGTCGCGACGCTCGACACCGAAGCCATCCTCCTGCTGGACCTCGACGGCGATGGTGACCTCGACATCGTCGAAGGCAACGCGGGAAGCGCCGCGCAGTTCGCCCAGCAGAACCGCATCCTGGTCAACGACGGGGCGGGCACCTTCAGCGATGAGACCGCGACGCGCCTGCCGGCATTCGGGGACTTCACGTTCGGCCTGGCGGCTGGAGACGTCGATGGCGATGGCGACGTGGATCTGCTGTTCGCCAACCTGAACGTCGTCGTGCCGACGGCGCCACGGCAGCCGAACCGCCTTCTCCTCAACGATGGCTTCGGTTTGTTCGCCGACGCTCCCGCGGGCAACCTGCCGATCGACAACGATCCGTCGGTGGACGCAGCGTTCGCCGACATCGACCTCGACGGCGACCTCGACCTCATCGTCGCGAACCAGCGCCAGCGCAATCGACTGTTCCGGAACGATGGCACCGGCACGTTCACGCTCGATCCGACGGCCCTGCCGACGGCGATCCGCGTCACCGAAGCGGTCGAGGCGATCGACTTCGACCGCGACGGCGACATCGACGTGTTCTTCGCGAACAGCGAGTCCTTCAACGCGGTGTTGGTCAACGACGGCACCGGTGTGCTGACGGAATACACCGACGCAGCGTTCGGCGTGTTCCGCGATGCGACCGTGGATCTGGCGTTCCTCGATATCGATCGGGACCGCGACTACGACCTCGTCACCGCGAACAAGCTCGGCCAGGCGGACCGACTCCAGCTCTGCCTGAGCCGGCATCTCGATCTGCCTCTGCCGCTGAGGGTGGGCCGCTCGTTCACGATCGAGCTGTTTGCGGCCGAACCGACTCCGGCCATGCGGGGTCTGGTGTGGGTGGCGGCCTTCTCGAGCCCGCCCCTCGACTTCCAGCCGATCGGGACCATCCTGATCGACCTCGGCAACGCGGCCATCGTCAGCGAGACCTTGGTCCCCGCCTCGACGGGCAAGGTCGTGACCAGCCTGCCGCTTCCGAACAACCCCGTGCTCATCGGGTCGCAGGTGTTCTTCCAGGCCTACATCTACGACTTCTCCGCGCTGATGGACTCCCGCTTGACGGGCATGCTCGCGCCGGTGATCGGCAGCTGACTGGCGCTTGAGCGATCCGCGTCCGTCGGGTCGCATGTCGGCGCCCTTGGTCGACCAGCCCACGATCCCTGTCCTCTACGAAGACGAGCACCTGCTCGTCGTCGACAAGCCCGCGCGGTGTCTCGTCGTCGCCGCACCCGGTCGACGCGGAGCGACGGCGGCGGATCGCGTCGGGCGGCAGCGCGGCGAGAGGGTCTACGCCGTGCACCGCCTGGACGAGGACACGACGGGTGTGCTGGTCCTCGCGCGCACCGAAGCGTCTCGCGAGGCGCTGGAGCAGGTGTTCCGGCGGCACGAAGCGCAGCGCGTCTACCTCGCGCTCGCCTCGCGGGTGCCTTCGCCGGCGGCAGGCCGGATCGAGAGCCGGCTGGCCGTGGGTCGGGACGGCATCGTGCGGTCGGTGACCGGGCGGGGCGGGGAACTCGCGGTCACGCGATTCCGCACGCTGGAGCGCCGCGACCGCCACGCGCTCCTGGAGTGCGAGCTCGAGACCGGGCGCCGCAACCAGATCCGCGTCCACCTCTCGGAGCTCGGTTGCCCGCTGGTCGGTGACCGCAAGTACGGGTGGAGGAGTCGAGGGAGCGGAGGACCGGACCGACCGTTGCTCCACGCATGGCGGATTCGCTTCGTGCACCCGATCACCGGTGCTGTGGTCGACGTCGGATGTGATCCGACCGAGCGAGAGCTCCGCCCCGGGCCTGCGAAGGGCTGAGTGGCCCCGGCCGCGCGTCAGCCCTGAAGGTCGACCTTGCGGCCGAGCTTCTGCGAGAGGACGTCGCTGAGCACGTCGACGAGCTGGCCGCGACCCTTCGTGTCCATCCACGCGCCCGCCTCGTCCTCGGCGAAGTGCCAGGCAGACGCGCCGTGTGCGAGCCAGATCTGATGGGCGGCCGTCTGCCGGTTCAGGATGCACTTGGTGCCGTCCGCGAACTCGATGCTGAGCACCCCCATCGCGAGGTCCGGATCGAGCTCGTCCGGGTCCTCGTTCTCGAGCAGGCCCAGCACGTGTTCCATGAAGGCGTCGGCCTTCTTGCCGAATGCGAGGTCGTCGGAAGAACCCATGGAGCTTGTGTAGATCGCCGACGCGTGGGGGCAAGGCCCACGTCGCAGCGAGCCGTTCGGCCCGGTGTCCGTGTCAGTCCCGGGACCTTCGATCCGCGACGGCCTGCCAGCTGGGGAGGAGCTCCACGATGCTGCCTTCTTCGGCCTCGAAGCTGGGCACGATCCGGTGGCGGAGCGCGGCGAGCGCGGTTGCGTCCAGGTCCTCGCGGACGATGGACGGCCGGCCGCTGCACAGCGCGCGGACCTTGGCACCCAGCAGAATCGCCTGACCTGCCCGCGGACTGGCTCCATACCGGACGAGCCGCCGTGTCCGATCGTCCGCAGCGGGGTCGCGTGGATCGGTCGCCCGCACGAGTTCGGCGACGTAGCGGACGAGTCTCCGGCTCACGAGGACCTGGCGTGCCAGCTGCTGGAACTCCAGCACCTCATCGCCACGGAGCACCGGTTCGAAGGGCGCGGCCTCGAGGCCCGTCGTGGCTTCGAGGATCGCCACCAGGCTGTCCGTGTCGGGGCGTTCGACGACCAGGTGCAAGAGGAAGCGGTCGAGCTGGGCTTCCGGCAGCGGGAACGTGCCTTCGAGCTCGATCGGGTTCTGGGTCGCGACGACGTGGAACGGCTTCGGCAGGCGGTGCGTGGTCTCGCCGACCGTCACCGTGGCCTCCTGCATCGCCTCGAGGAGCGCGGACTGCGTCTTGGGCGTCGCGCGATTGATCTCGTCGGCGAGCACGAGATTCGCGAACAGGGGCCCGGGCTGGAACCGGAACTCCAGCCCCCGCTCCCGCTGTTCGACGATCCGCGTGCCCGTGACGTCGGCCGGCATCAGGTCCGGTGTGAACTGGATGCGTGCGAACGCGAGGCCCAGACCCTCGGCAAGGGTCTGGACGAGGCGCGTCTTGCCGAGCCCCGGCATGCCCTCGAGGAGGATGTGACCGCCTGCGAGCAGTCCGACGGTCAGGTCCTCGATCAGACGATCCTGCCCAAGGATCCGGGAGCCGATCTGGCGACGGAGCGCGTCGATCTTCTGGGCGAGCGCCTTGGCACGTGCCTCGACGTCCAGGGAGTCGGGTCGCATGGAAGTCATCGCGTGTCGGTCGCGGCACGCTGCCGGTGGGGGGCGCGGTGCGACTCGGGGATGATAGCAGCGTGTTGGACGGGTTCCGCCGTTGCAGAAGCGACGGGCCCCGCGTCCGATGGGCGGATGCGTGGGTGGCTCTTGGCCCTGTCGATCGTCGCGGCGTCCTGTGCGGGCGTGTCCCCGGATCCTGCGGTGATGGAGCAAGACCTGCCGGAGCGACCGCCGCAGAGTCCGTCCGAGGCGGCTGTCCTGCTCGAGAGCAGCGACGAGGCCGTCGCGCGGTTCACGGCCGGCGACCGGGAGGGCGCGGTTCCGGACGCCCGCGCGCTGCTCGCTCTCGATCCGGCCGACGCCCGGGCGCGAGCCATCGTCGCATGGTCCCGGATGCAGGCCGCGCTGCGCGAGGCCTCGCCGCCGCCGTTGGCCGCGTGGCGGGCGGTCGAGGGCGAGTTCCGCCGCGCGAGCCGCCTGGCGCCCGACGACCCGTTCGTCATCAGACTGCACGCCGGCTTCCTGATCGCCGACGGCCATCTGTCGGCGGCGGCTGGGATGCTCGACGACGCGCTCGACCGCTCGCCTGACGACCCGGAGCTGCTCGAGCTCGGGGCGCGCGTCCACTACGACCGGGGCGATGAGCGCGAGGCGATCCGGCTGCTGCGCCGCGTCGAAGCGCTGCGCCCGATGGACCCGGACCCCGTCTGGCGGCTCGGGCAGTGCTGGACCCGCGTCGCGCCCGGCGAGCCGAGTGCGGCCGAACGCACCGCGGCCCACGGGGCGGCGATCCGGGCGTTCGCTCGATACCGGACACTCCGACCCGACGACCCGGATGGCTGGCTCGGGGAAGCCCAGGCAAGGCTGTCCAGGGCTGCCGCGGACGGACTGGCCGAAGCCGAGCGAGACGTGGTCCTCGGTCTCTACGCCGAGTCGGCGCGGCGGGCACCGAGCTCCGCCGAGCCCGCGTTCGGGATCGGCGCGACGCACGAACTCGCCGGTTCCCCTGCCGAGGCCCAGGCGGCCTACCGCACGGCGCTGGCTCTGGACCCGACGCACGTGGCGTCGGTGCTCAACCTCGCGGCCCTGCTCGCCGCGTCGACCGAGGCCGCCGACCGCGCGGCGTCGCTCGTCCTCTTGCGCCGGGCTCTCGACCTCGGCGTCACGGCCGACGAGCGGCGCAGGATCGAGGACTACCTCGCGGCACCGACGGACCTGCCGGGCGACGGCGACGGATCCTGACGGCGGGCGACGGCTGGGACCGCCGTCGCCGACGACTCACGCGCCGAGGATCGACTGCCCGGAGTCGACGAACAGGACCTGGCCCGTCACGCCGCTCGCGAGGTCGGACAGCAGGAAGAGCGCGGCCTTGCCCACGTCCTCGGGCGTGACGTTGCGGCGCAGCGGGGAACGCTGCTCGACGTGGTCGAGGATGCTCGAGAACCCGCCGATCCCCATCGCCGACACGGTCTTGATCGGGCCGGCGGAGATCGAGTTCACGCGGATGCCCTGCGGCCCGAGGTTGGCGGCGAGGTAGCGCGTGTTGGACTCGAGCGCAGCCTTGGCGACGCCCATCAGGTTGTAGCCCTCGACGACCCGCTCCGAGCCGATGTAGGACAGGCTGACCACGCCACCCTGACGGCCTTCCATCAGCGGCGCCGCCAGCTTGCACATCGGGATCAACGACCAGGCCGAGATCTTGTGGGCCAGCGCGTATCCGTCCCACGAGGTGTTCGCGAACTCCCCGGACAGCTCGTCCTTCGGCGCGAACGCCACCGAGTGCACGAGCCCGTCGAGGTGCCCGAACTCGGCTTTCAGCCCGTCGAAGAACGCTTCGATCTCACCGTCCTTCGTCACGTCGCACGGTGCCATCCAGGGCTTGTAGGGCAGCTCCTCGACCAGCTTCTCGATCGAGTCCTTCATCCGGTCGTTCTGGTAGTTCAGCGCGACCGTCGCGCCGGCATCGACGAGGGCCCGGGTGATGCCCCAGGCGATCGAACGCTTGTTGGCCACGCCAAAGATGGCGACGACCTTGTTGTCCATCAGTCCCATGGATTCTGCTGCCTCTGTGCGAAGGTTCGGGCGGCGGACGATACCGAGGCCCTCGCGCTGACGGAACCTTCACACCCGTCCGGGCCCGAGGCTTCGGGTGATCCGCGGTGGTCGCGCCCCTCACTCCCGCGCGCGCTGCAGGATCTTCCGGGCCGGCGTGCTCCACGGGACATCCGTGTCATCTGGCGCCGCGAACATGACGCCGTCGGCGGATTCGAGGGCCAGGGGCTCCAGCAGCCGGCCGCGATATGCGTGGATCACCACGCGGTGGTGGGTGATCCCGTGCCGCACGCGGACCAGCTCGTCGCCGACCTCGACCTGCACCCCGTGCCTCGCGAACACGGAGGCAGCCAACATGTCCCGGTCGGCGGGGTGGTCGACCAGCAGTCCGGGGCCGAGCAGTTCGACCTGGCCCTGGTTGATCTCGCCTGCAGGAGTCCGTGCACCGAGCACGCGGCCGGCCGCGTCCTGGATGACCACGACGCGGGCCGAGACATCCACCATGGCCCGACGAGCGGGGAGGATGGGCAGTTGCTCCTGCAGCCCCTCGCGGCGTGCCGCGCAGTCTCCTGCGACCGGGCAGGCCGCACACCGCGGCGCGCGGGGCGTGCAGACCAGGGCACCGAGGTCCATCAGCGCCTGGTTGAAGTCCCCGGGTCGGCTGCGGTCGATCTCCGCCTCGACGATCTGTCGCAGCACGCGCCGGGTCGCGGACTTCTTGACGTCCTCGCGCACGGCCCGGTGTCGGGCGAAGACCCGCTCTACGTTGCCATCGACCGCCGCCACGGCGTGTCCGAACGCAATCGAGGCGATGGCGCCCTGGGTGTATTCGCCGATCCCGGCCAGCGCGCCGAGCTCGGCGAGGCTCGAGGGCACCCTTCCCCCGTGCCGCTCGACGACCTGGCGCGCGCCTTCTCTCAGGAGCCGTGCACGCCGGTAGTAGCCGAGACCCTGCCAGGCGTGGTGCAGCGCGTCGTCACTCGCGCGTGCGAAGTCCGCGGGCTCCGGGAAAGCCTCCCGGAACCGCATCCACGCGTCCCGCACGACTTCGACGCGGGTCTGCTGGAGCATCACCTCGCTGATCCACGTTCCCCAAGGGTCAGGGGTGGCGCGGCGCCAGGGCAACGTCCGGCCGTGGGCGTCGTACCAGGCGAGCAGTCGAGCCGCGAAGCCGGCCACTCGGAGGCTGTAGGCTGATGGATTCACAGCCTCGGAGCGCAGGGTGCGACCGGCGTCAGTCGTGGATGCCTTCGCCGGACTCGAGGCTGTGGCCGACCTCGAGACCGAGGCGGGCGCGCAGGTCGGCGGAGGCAGCGGTCAGCTGCTCCTCGAGCTCGGGACGGTCGGTCCCCTCGACGGTCAGCGTGATCCGGATCGTCACCGCATCGTCCGATCCCTGGAGGCGGGCCCGGGAGTGGACCTGCGGGTGGCGACGGCCGAGGTCGCCGAGCATCCGGGAGATCAGCGACTCGTCGCCGCCGTGGTAGTCGATGTGGATCGACTCCCGGAATCCGCCCGGGCCGTCCTCCTCGAGCCGCGGCTGGACGAACTGCGTGAACAGTCGCCGCAGCTCCTCGGGCTGGCCGGGAAGCAGGAAGAACGTCGTCGGGCCGACCTTGAACGACACCGCCGGGGCCGTGCCGCTCAGGTTCTCGTAGCAGGTCGAGCCTTCGGGGACGTGGGCCATCTTCATCCGGTCCCCGTCCAGGTCCCCGTCCTCGACCACGCCCTTGGCGACCAGTCGGCGGTAGGAGTTGGCCAGGAAGGTCCGGGCCGTCTCATCGAGGGCCAGCGGCAGTCCGGCCGCCTCGGCGGCGCACTCGCGGGTCACGTCGTTGAGGCCGGGGCCCATGCCACCGGTGACGAGGATGTAGTCCGGCTTCGCCTCGATGGCTTGGCGGAACGCCGAAACGACCTCGGAGGTGACGTCGTCGAGGACTTGGATGGTCCGGACGCGTAGCCCACAGCGGGTCACGTGGCTGGCCATGAAGTGGGCGTTCCGGTCCAGCACGAGCCCTTCCAAGAGCTCGCGACCCATGCAGAAGATGAAGGCGGTCTTCTCGTTCAAGCGGACTCCTCTGGGTGCAGGCCGCACCCGGCCCGTGGTCAAGATCACGCCGATCGGCCCAGTGCGGGGCCGTCGGCGAACCCAGAGATGGTAGCGAACCAGCCCCGCTGTTGATAGCGCCCCGAGACCCGCGGAGAATGCGCGGTTCCCGGCCTTCGCCGGGGACCCAGCCCGCATGACCGACAGCACCCAGACCCCCGCCGGCGGGGGAGGAAGGATCTCCGAACTGCTCCTCGAGAAGGAGATGCAGGAGAGCTACCTCAACTACTCCCTCAGCGTGATCTACAGCCGCGCGCTCCCCGACGTGCGCGACGGGCTCAAGCCGAGCCAGCGGCGGATCCTCTACGCGATGTTCCAGCTGAGCCTGTTCCCGCGGGCGAAGTTCAGGAAGTGCGCGAAGATCTGCGGGGACACGTCGGGCAACTTCCACCCGCACGGTGAGTCGGTCGTCTACCCGACCCTCGTCGGGATGGCCCAGCCGTTCACGACGCGCTATCCGCTGGTCGAGAGCCAGGGCAACTTCGGCGCGATCGACGGCAGCCCGCCGGCGGCCATGCGCTACACCGAAGCGCGGATGGGGCGGCCGACGGTCGACCTCCTGGCCGACATCCAGCAGGAGACGGTCGACTTCCAGCGCAACTACGACGACACGCAGGACGAGCCTGCGGTCCTGCCTGCCAAGTTCCCGGCGCTGTTGTGCAACGGAGCGACCGGCATCGCGGTCGGCATGGCGACGAGCCTGCCGCCGCACAACCTGCGCGAGATCGCGGCGGCGCTGCACCTGCTCCTCGACGACCCGGAGGTCCCGTTCGAGAAGCTGATGTCGGTGGTCCAAGGCCCCGACTTCCCGACGGGCGGCATCATCATGGGGCGTCAGGGTCTCCTGAACGCCTACAGGACCGGTCGCGGCGCCGTGACGGTGCGTGCGGTCTACCACGTCGAGGAGCAGCGCGGCCGGAAGGTCCTCGTGTTCACCGAGGTGCCGTTCCAGGTCAAGGTCAACACGATCCTCGAGCGCATCGCCAACCTCGCCAAGTCGGGCCAGATCGACACGATCGCCGACGTCAACGACGAGACCAACGAGCGCATCGGCCTCCGCCTCGTCGTCGAGCTCAAGCGCGGCGTCGATGACGAGACCGTGACGGTCAACCAGCTGTTCAAGCTGAGCCCGCTGCAGACGACGTTCAGCGTCATCAACCTGGCGATCGACAAGCGCCAGCCGCGAACGCTGCCGTTCAAGGCGCTGCTCGAGGCCTACCGCGACCACCGCGTCGACGTCATCACGCGGCGCACGCGCTTCCTGCTGCGCAAGGCCGAGGAGCGCCTCCACATCCTCGAAGGTCTGCGCATCGCGGTCGCGAACATCGACGAGGTCGTCGAGATCGTGAAGACCTCGGGATCGCCCGAGCAGGCCCGCGTCCGCCTGATGGAGCGCTTCGCGCTCACGCAGATCCAGGCCCAGGCGATCCTCGACATGCGCCTCGCGCGCCTGACCGGCCTCGAGATCGAGAAGCTCGAAGCCGAGTACAACGAGGTCCTCAAGAGCATCGACTACTACAAGTCGATCCTGAACGATCGGAGCATCCTGATCGGTCTGATCCGCGAGGACCTCGACACGATGGTCGAGGAGTACGGCGACGATCGGCGCACCGTGATCTCGGACGAGGAGGTCGGCGACTTCATCGCCGAGGACCTCATCCCCGAGGAGAACATGGTCGTGACCGTCAGTCACCAGGGCTACATCAAGCGGACGGCGCTCGACCAGTACCGGAGCCAGGCGCGCGGCGGCAAGGGCGTGGCGGCAGGCGACACGAAGGAAGGCGACTTCCTCGAGAAGCTCTTCATCGCCAGCACGCACGACTACTTCCTGTTCTTCAGCGACCGCGGTCGCTGCTACTGGCGGAAGGTCTACCAGCTGCCGCAGTTCGCGCGGACCGCGCGTGGCCGTGCGCTCGCCAACGTCATCCAGACGCAGGTCGAGGGCGAGCGCATCACCGCGATCCTGCCGGTGAAGAGCTTCGACGAAGCGGGCTACGTGGTGACCGCAACGGCCAAGGGGCAGATCAAGAAGACCAGCCTCGAGGCCTACAGCCGTCCGAAGAGCAACGGGATCATCGCGGTCGGCCTGGCCGAGGACGATCGCCTGATCGGTGTCGGTCTCGCCCGGCCCGGCGAGGCGATCCTGCTCGGCACGCGCCAGGGCATGGCGATCCGCTTCCTCGAGACCGACGCGCGGGCGATGGGCCGCAGCGCCGTCGGCGTCCGCGGCATCAAGCTCAAGGACGACGACGAGGTCGTGGGCATGGTCATCTCCGACGAGTCGAAGAGCCTGCTGACGCTGTGTGAGAACGGCTACGGCAAGCGCACCGAACTCGGGGAGTACCGGATCCAGACCCGCGGCGGTCAGGGTCTGATCGACATCCGCGCGTCGGAGCGCAACGGTCCGGTCGTCAACATGCTGGCGGTCGACGACACCGACGAGGTCATGCTCGTGACCAAGGACGGCCAGATCGTCCGGACCCCGGCGAGTGGCATCAGCACGATCGGCCGCGCGACCCAGGGCGTGCGGTGCATCCAGCTGCGCGGCGGCGACCAGCTGGTCGCGGTGGCCAAGGTGCCGAGCGATGCCGAGGAGGTCGGCGAGGAGCCGGAGGCCAAGTCTTGAACGAGGTCCAGTCCAGGCTCGTCGCCGACATGAAGGCGTCGATGAAGGCGGGCGACAAGCCGCGCCTCGAGACCATCCGCCTGATGATCGCCGCTCTCAAGGCGGCCCAGCTCCAGGGCTCGACGGACGAGATGTCCGTCGAGCAGGAGCTCGACGTGCTCCGCAAGATGGTCAAGTCGGCGCGCGATGCGATCGACCAGGCGACCCAGGTCGGCCGGGACGACATCGTCGCGCACGAGACCGCGCAGCTGGAGATCGTCCAGAGCTACCTGCCGCAACAGCTCCAGGGCGACGCGCTGCTCGCGAAGGTCCGCGAGGTCGCTTCGGACATCGGCTACCAGGGCCCGCAGGACACCGGCCGCTTCATGAAGGAGTGGATGGCGCGCCACAAGGGGCTCGCCGAGGGCCGCGACGTCCAGGCCGCGATCAAGCAGCTGTGACGGCGGACGACGGTCGAGGCGGGCTCCGCCCGTGGCCGGAGACGGCCCGCCGGAGCCTGACCAGGTTCAAGATCTTCGACGTCGTCCTCGCCGAGCGCACCTCACCGCGCACCGGCTCCAGCCACGGCTTCTTCCTGATCGAGACGTGGAACTGGGTCAACGTCGTCGCGCTGACCACCGACGACGAGCTGGTGCTCGTGCGCCAGTACCGCCACGGCTCGGCCGGCTTCACGCTCGAGATCCCGGGCGGCTGCGTCGAACCCGGCGAGTCGGCGGCGGACGCAGCGGTCCGCGAGCTCCGCGAGGAGACCGGCTTCGCGACCGACGACGCGCCGCTCCACCTCGGCACGGTCCAGCCCAACCCCGCTCTGTTCACGAACCGCTGCGACACCTACCTGGTCACCGGTTGCCGGCGTGTCGGCGACATCCAGCCCGACCCCGGCGAGGACATCGAGGTCCTGACGATGCCGCTCGACGCGGTCGAGGATCTGGTCCGTCAGGGCACGATCCAGCACGCGCTGGTTCTCAACGCGCTCTACCTGCACCGGCTCGCGGCGCGCGACCACCGGCGTCGATGATGCGGGTCCCGCCGTCCGCTTCGCCGACGTAGACGCGGTCGGCCATGCCGAGGAACAGCCCGCACTCGACGACGCCCGGGATCGTGTCGAGGGCAGCCTCGAGACCCGTGAGGTCTTCGACCGGGCCCAGGTTCGCGTCGACGATGAAGTGGCCGTTGTCGGTCCGGTAGGGCGCGCCGTTCGCAGCCGCGCGCAGCACGTTCGGCAGCCCGAGCTCCTCGATGTGCCGCGCGGTCACCGGCCACGCGAACTCGAGGACTTCGATCGGCAGCCGGAACGTGGCCCCGAGGTGTGGCACGAGTTTGGTCGCGTCGACGATGACGAGGAACCGGTCGGACGCGGCGGCGACGATCTTCTCGCGGGTCAGCGCGCCGCCGCCGCCCTTGACGAGCTGCAGCGCTGGATCGACCTCGTCCGCACCGTCGATCGTCAGGTCGAGCCGTCCGGCCTCCTCGAGCGTCGTCAGCGGCAGCCCGAGCTCTCGCGCGCGTGCGGCGGTCGCCTCGCTGGTCGGCACACCGACGAAGTCGAGGCCGGAGTCCCGACGCCTCTCGGCGAGTCGTTCGAGCGCGAAGGCGACCGTCGAGCCGGTCCCGAGTCCGATCGCAGTGCCCGTGCGGACTTCGTCGGCGGCGGCGCGGGCGGCGGCGCGCTTGCCGTTCTGGCGCGGATCCGTCATGCGGCTCCCACGATACGCGCGCGGCCCCGCAGCGGAATCCGTGAAGCGCGGACCGAACCCCGAGACCCAGGGCACCGTTCCGGTGTCCTTCGCGCGCGGTCGCACTCCGGGCTATACCGGGGCGCCCGTCCCCTGCTGGAGAAGCCTTGCCGACCGATCCCGAGACCGTCCGCGCGCCGCGGGCCCGCCGTCCGCAGCAGCCCACGAGCCGGTTCCGCCGGTTGCCGTGGACGATCCGGTTCGTGATCCCGGTCATGCTGCTGCTCTTTCTCGGACGAGAAGGCTGGCGGGAGCTGCAGACGTGGCGCGGCCACATCCAGGTCGTCGACGCCGAGGGCATGCCGCTCGCGCTGGTGGGGCGCGTCGAGGTCTTCGCCGCGGACGAGAGCCCCTCGGCACCGTCCCCGACGCCACAGCTCGGCGTCTACGAGACCGAAGCGGACGGCTCGCTGACGCTGGCCGCCGACGAGATCGGCGAGCGCGCGCTCGTGCGGATGGCGGTCAGCGGGCACGGCATCGGCTACGGGATCATCGAGCCCGGAGCCGAGGTCCTGCCGCTGCGGCTCGGCCAGCCGATGAGCGTCGCGGGTCGGGTCATCGACACCGCCGGCGTGCCCGTGCCCGGCGCGCAGATCCAGGTGCTCGGTGGCGGCGCGCGTGGCGTGCTGTTGACCGAGGTCGAGACCGATCCGAACGGTGAGTTCACGGTCGGCGGCGTGTCCGACACCGTGCGGAGCTGGTCGTTCCGGGTCTTCGCCCGCGGCTACGAGCTCGGCCAGGTCGACTGGCTGTCGCGCGACGGGGAGCGGATCGAGTTCACGCTCAACCCGGCACCGCCGGCCGGCGGGCGCCTCGTCCTCGACGGCACCGCAGCCGATCGCGCGGCGCCTGCCCTCGGCGACCTCGAGCTGCGCATCCACCACCTGCCGGGCGTCACGGCCAGGACGCAGGAGGATGGGACGTTCTCGGTCCATCACCTGCCGCCCGCGCCGCGGTTCGCGCACGTGCTCGTGCCGGGGCTGCCGAGCGGCTGGACCTACCGGCGCACCGCGCTGCGGTCCGGCGACACGCGTGACGTGCTGCTCCAGCCGGCGCAGCAGCTCCGCGGGCGGGTCGTCAACGGCCACACCAACGGCGGCGTGGCGGGCGCGGTGGTCTACCACGAGCACGGACCGAACGGCATCGAGTCGGCGGTCTGCGACGGCGACGGGCGCTTCGTCCTCGACCGGGTGCCGTTCGGGCCGGTCGAGGTCTTCGCCGACGTCATGGTGCCGCGGCGGAGCGTTCCGGCGGACAAGCTCGAGGGGAAAGGACGTGGCCGGAAGGTGCTGATCCAGGGCACCGAGTCGGTCTTCGTGCAGCCGGGCCAGACGCCGGAGCCGCTGAAGATCACGATGTGGTGATCGGAGGAGTCTGCGTCACGCCGGCTCGACGTGGACGTAGACCTCCATCACGTGGTCGAGGCGATCCCGCACCACGTCCTCGACGTCGTGCGCGAGGTCGTGCGCCGCGTGGACGGTCAGAGACCCGTCGACGAGCAGCGTCATGTCGATCCGATACTGCCCGCCGACCGGCTGGACCCGGACTTCGCGGACGCCGAGCACGCCTTCGACGCCCTCCGCGATCTGACGCGCGCGCGATCCGTAGCCGGGCGGCTCCTCGTGCATCAGGATGCCGACGTTGCTGCGCACGGGGTCGAGGCCGAGCCAGAACACGTAGACACCGATCGCGATGCCGGCGACCGCGTCGAGCTGGGGCAGCCCGTGACCCGCGAGGAAGATGCCGACGAAGGCCACCGCCCCGATCAGCACGTCCGCCGCGTGATCCCGCGCCGAGGCGAGCAGCGTCGGTGAGTTGGTCCGCCGACCGACGCGGATCGCTGCGGTCCACAGCACGGCCTTGGCGACCATCGTCACCACGGCCGCGAGGAGCGCGATCTGATCCGGCGGCTCCTTCCGCAGCTCGCCCGAGAACACCGCGTCGACG
>JBEAPQ010000086.1:0-2583 GCA_041164325.1 Planctomycetota bacterium
TCCGCAGAGCTCGACGCGCGCCACCGTGGGGCCGCGCCCATCGTGCTCGCTCCCTCGGACCGGCCCCAGCTGCTGTCCTGGCTCCAGAGTCTCGGCGGGCGCAACGTCGAGCTCCACCTGATGCAGGTCCGCGGCGAGGCACCACCGATCCGCGGCGTCGTTCTGCCGACGTTCCTGCCCGAGTCGTCTTGATGGGAACTACACCAGACCTTGCTTTGACGGTCCGGGGCAAGGTCGGCGACAAGCATCGGAGATGCACTCCGAGCAGCGTCGTTGCGAACGCCAGACAGTGGCCACGCTGTTCGTCGGCTATGCCGGCTACTACGTCTGTCGCTCGAACCTCTCGGTGGCTGGCCCCTCGATGCTGGAGGAACTCGGGCCATCGGGTTTCGGCAAGACCGAGTTCGGACAAGTCGCCTCGCTCGGGGTCGTGGCCTACGCGTTCGGCAAGGTCGTCAACGGCGTTCTCGCCGACCGTTTCGGGGGGCGCGCGCTGTTCCTGCTCGGGATGGTCGGGTCGGTGGCCCTGTCCGCGGCTTTCGGGCTGGCGTCGAACGTCGCCGCGCTCGGACTGATCTGGGCTCTCAACCGCTGGTTCCAGTCGATGGGCTGGGTTGCGCTGGTGAAGGTTGCGTCCGCTTGGTTCTCGATGGGCCGCCTCGCCAGCGTCATGGGAGTCCTCTCGGCGAGCTTCCTGCTGGGGGACGCCGTGGCTCGGGCCTGGCTCGGGATCGTGATCGAGTCAGGAGCGGGATGGCGGATGCTGTTCTTCGTCTCGGCGGGAACGCTCCTCGTGATCGCGGTCTCGACGGTGCTCCAGCTGCGCGCTTCGCCGATCGAGCGAGGCCTCGAGCCTCCGCGTGTATCGCCGCGGAATGCGTTCGGCGAAGACGGAGCGGAGCATCGACTGCCGCTCGGCCGCGTCTTGGGAACGCTGTTCGCCAACCCCGTGTTCTGGTCGATGTGCGGCGTGAATCTCGGACTGACGCTGCTGCGCGAGACCTTCAACACCTGGAATCCGATCCTGCTGAACGAGGTGGCTGGCCTGGGAGCGGGCACCGCCGGTCTGGCGAGTTTCCTGTTCCCTGCCGTTGGTGGAGTGGCTGCGATCGTCGCGGGTCGGCTGGCCGAACGGCCAGGATCGAGTCCCGCACGCGTTGCCGTTCCTTTCCTCGTGCTGCTCGTCGTGATGCTCCTCCTGCTCGCCACGGTTCCGCTCGAGGGGCGGCCTGCCCTGACGCTGACCCTCTTGTCGGGAACAGCGTTCTTCCTCATCGGGCCCTATTCGTTCATGACCGGCGTGATGGCGATCGACCTCGGTGGCCGTGCTGGATCTGCCACCGTGGCGGGGCTCGTCGATGGCGCGGGGTACCTCGGAGGCATCCTCGCTGGTATCGGTGTCGGCGGCCTCGCTCAGGAATACGGTTGGGGCACCGCGTTCGGGTCCCTGGCGGCGGTTTCTGCGGTGTCGGTCGGACTGGCCGTGCTGCAGCGCAGGCTGCATGGACAGCAAGCCGAGTCGGCCGCGCCATTCTCGGAACTGGAATCGAACACATGAATCGCAGACTCGATGCGTTCCTCTTCGATCTCGCAGGCACGACGGTCCGCGACGACGGGCTCGTGCAGGATGCATTCCTGGCCGCCGCGCGCAGCGCCGATCTGCGTCTGGACCCAGAGGTCCTGCGGGCCCGGATGGGGTGGCACAAGCAGCGGGTCTTCGCCACGTTCCTCGAGGAGTCCGGCCGGGATCCAGAGCCAGCCGCAGGGTTGGCGGCGGACTTCGAGGTCCAGTACGCGTCCATCGTCGAGGAGCGTGGGCTCGTCACGACACCCTTCGCCCGCGAGACCATCGAAGGTCTGCTCGATCGCGGGATCCGAGTGGGTTTCACGACCGGTTTCTCGCGCGCGACCGCGGATCGGGTCCTGGCTGCCGTGGGTTTCAGTGGCTTCGCGAGCGCGGCTTCGACCGAGGTTGCGGCAGGACGTCCGGCTCCCGATCTGATCCAGCTCTGCATGAGGAGGCTCGGTGTCTCGGACCCAGCGCACGTCGGAGTGGCGGGTGATACGCCCTCGGACTTGGAGGCGGGCACGCGCGCGGGATGCCGGCTGGTCGTCGGAGTCGGATGCGGCACCCATGCTCTCTCCGAACTCGAGGGTCATCTCCACACCCATCTGCTGACGGACCTGGAGCCCTTGCTCGAGGTTGTCGATGCACTGTGACCTCGCCATCGTCGGTGGAGGCATCCTTGGACTGGCGCACGCGGTGGCAGCCGTGCGACGCGGCCTCCACGTCGAGATCGTCGAGCGGCATCGTCAGCCGTGCGGCGCCTCGGTGCGGAACTTCGGGATGATCTGGCCCATCGGTCAGCCGCACGGCCCGCTGCGCGAGCTCGCGTTGCGCAGCGCGGCGCTCTGGAGTTCTCTGGCGGACGAGGCGTCGTTCCGCTGTTCGCCGGTCGGCTCGCTCCACCAGGCCTATCACGACGATGAGTGGGCGACGCTCCAGGAGTTCGTGGCGCGGTCGGCGAGCGACGAGCAGCTCGATCTCTGGTCTCCCGAAGACTGCGCGGCACACGCGCCAGC
>JBEAPQ010000087.1:0-2965 GCA_041164325.1 Planctomycetota bacterium
CCTCGTCGACGATGAAGTAGATCCGCTGCAGCGTCCGCCCGCGGATGTAGGCGAGTGGGGTCACGAGGATCTTCTCCGACTCGCGCATCGCCTGGAGCTTCTGCGCCTCGGGCGTGCCGTCGCCGAGCTCGCTCCGGATCACCGACAGGTTGTCGTAGAGCGGCTGCATGTAGGGGTCGAGCTTGGCGTCGATGTCGCCCGGCAGGAACCCGAGGTCGCGGTTGCTCAGCGGCACGACCGGGCGCGCGAGCAGGATCTGCCGGTAGTCGCGGCGGCACTCGATGCCCGCAGCCAGCGCCAGGAGCGTCTTGCCGGTTCCCGCGGTCCCCGCCAGCGTGACGAGCTGGATCGAGTCGTTCGTCAGCGCCTCGATCGCGAAGGCCTGCTCGGCGTTCCGCGGCTGGATGCCGTAGGCGTCGTGCTTGCGGATCCGGTGGAACGCACCGTCCGCGCTCCGGTAGGTCGCGAGCACCGACTGCGAGCCGTTGCGGAGCACGAAGTTCTCGTTGGCGACCGGGTCGGCGACGAGGTCCCGGAGCCGGTCGGCATCGACGATCCCGCCGCGCTCGTGGAACTCGTCGAGGACGTCCTGTGGAACGTCCTCGACCGTCCGTTTGCCCTTGTAGAGCGTCTCGAGGCTCGCAACCTTGTCGGTCGTGTAGTCCTGGGCGCGGATGCCGAGCGACTTGGCCTTCATCCGCAGGTTCGTGTCCTTGGACACGAGGACGATGCGACGTGCCGGCGTGACGTCCTGCAGATGGAGCGCCGTGTTGAGGATCCGGTGGTCGATGCTGTCGTCGTAGAACGACGTCTCCAACCGCCGGTCGAACTCCGATCCGAGCACCACGCGGATCGAGCCGCGCCCCTCGCCGAGCGAGGCTCCCTGCTCCGACAGCACGTCCCCGGTGAGCTCGTCGAAGCGGCGTAGGAACTCGCGGGCCTGGAAGTGCAGGTCCCCGTTCCCCTTCTTGAACTTGTCGAGCTCCTCGAGGACGGAGATCGGGATCGCGACGTCGTTCTCCTCGAAGTTCCGGATGCACGCCGCGTCGTGCAGGATGACGTTCGTATCGAGGACGAAGAGCTTGGGCCGTCCGGCCGCAGGTTGTTCGGTCAATCCGCCTCCACCGAGCAGGGTCCCCGCCGAGGATAGCCCCGGACCGAGCTCCGCCGTCGTGGAGATCCGATCAAGACCCGCCGCAGCGGGCGAGACGGATCGAGACCTCGCCCCCGCCGATCTTCGCCTGGGCGGACGCGGCGTCGGCCGGGCCCGCGCCGAGCTCGATTCCGCCGTCGGCGAGGACCTGGGCCTGGATGTAGGCGCGGTGGGCCTCGACGGCAGCGGCGACGTCCTCGCCGGCCGTGACCCAGAGGCTGATCCGGTCCGACACGTGGAAGTCCGCGTCCTTGCGCGCCTGCTGGACCATCCGGACCAGGTCGCGGGCGAGCCCCTCGCGTTCCAGCTCGGGCGTCACTTCCGTGTCGAGGACGACGACCGCGTCGTTGGTCGACAGCGGCGCACTGGCGACGCCATCCTTCGGCACGAGGCGGAGCGTGAACTCGCCGGCGTCGAGCGTGACCCCGCCGACCACGGCACGGTCGCCGTCGAGGCTCCAGTCCCCGCCGCGCGCAGCACCCATGACCTTCTTCATGTCGGCGCCGAGCTTCGGTCCGAGGACCGGCGCGTTCGGGACCAGCTGGAACGAGCCGTAGGCCTCCATGTCGGCGGCCACCTGGACGTCCTTGACGTTCAGCTCGTCGCGGATCAGGTCGGCGAACTCCGGCAGGTGCGCGACGCGGTCGCCCGCGATCGTCAGCGAGGCCAGCGGCAGGCGCGTGCGGAGCCGGTGCGCCTCGCGGAGCGCGAGGCCCGCCGAGCAGACGTCGCGGACGCGGTCCATCGCGTCGACGAGATCGGCGTGCTCCGGCCACGACGCGACGTCCGGCCAGTCGGTCAGGTGGACCGAGCGCTCGCCGGTCAGCCCGCGGTAAACCTCTTCGGTGACCATCGGGAGCAGCGGCGCAGCCACCTGGCTCAGCGTGACGAGGACGGTGTAGAGCGTGTCGTAGGCGTCGCGCTGCTCGTCCGCGCCCAGGTCACCCCAGAAGCGCGGGCGGCTCCGGCGGATGTACCAGTTGTTCATCGCGTCGAGGAACGCGGTGATCCGCTGGCAAGCGAGCGCGATGTCGTAGCCGTCGAATGCCTCCTGCACCGAGACCACGAGGGCCCGCGTCTTGCCGAGGATGTAGCGGTCGAGCAGGCGCGTGCTGTCGGTGCGCCGCTCGGCCCGGATGCCGTCGGCGTTCGCGTAGAGCGTGAAGAAGTAGTAGGCGTTCCAGATCGGGTGCACGACGAGGCGCACGACCTCCTGGATGCCCTTGCCGTCCTTCTCGATCTTCAGGTCACCGCCCTGGAGGATCGGCGACGACATCAGGTACCAGCGCAGCGCGTCCGCCCCGATCGACTCGCAGACCTCCTCCGGGTCCGGGTAGTTGCGGAGCTTCTTGCTGAGCTTCTGGCCGTCCTCGTCGAGGACGACGCCGTGGCAGATCACGTTGCGGAACGGCGGCCGGTCGAACAGCGCGGTCGCCAGCACGACGAGCGTGTAGAACCAGCCGCGGGTCTGCGCGACGTATTCGACGATGAAGTCGGCGGGGAAGTGGTCCTCGAACCACTCCTTGTTCTCGAACGGGTAGTGGACCTGCGCGAACGGCATCGAGCCGGACTCGAACCAGCAGTCGAGCACCTCGGGCACGCGCCGCATCATCGACTGGCCGGTCGGGTCGTCCGGGTTCGGCCGCACGAGGTCGTCGACGAAGGGGCGGTGCAGGTCGTCGACCTTCACCCCGAAGTCCCGCTCCAGCTCCTCGATCGAGCCGTAGACGTCGATGCGCGGGTAGCGCGGGTCGTCGCTCCGCCACACGGGGATCGGCGCGCCCCAGAAGCGGTTGCGGCTGATCGACCAGT
>JBEAPQ010000088.1:0-24105 GCA_041164325.1 Planctomycetota bacterium
GTACCGGCTCGGGTCCCTCGTCTACCCGGGATACGCGGTCGACCCCACGCCGCTGTTCGACGAGGGGACGAGCACGTTCCAGCCGGTGCTCGGCCTGCGGACCCGCCCGTTCCTTGCGTGCCGGCGGGCCGACCGCTGAACCGCGGCCGCGGAGCGGCCGCCGAGCGAGCAACTCGGAGGCTGTGGGCTGCGTCGGTCGCAGCCCACAGCCTCCGAACGCCTGTCACTCGCCGACCGGCACCATGCGGTAGATCCGGCCGTCGAAGCAGAGCAGCAGCAGCTCGCCGTCCGGCTCTTCGGCGTAGGACGCGATCGGCGCTTTCGCCTTGCCGAGAGGGTGCACGCGGTGCTGGCCGCCTTCGCGATCTTCGTTCACAGCCCAGGTGTTCATGAACGCGAAGTCGCCGTAGACGAACGCGCCCTGCAGCGTCGGGAACACCTTGCCGCGGTAGACGTAGCCACCGGTCACCGACACGCCCTCGCGGTGGTTGTATTCGGCGACCGGGTCGATCATCCCCTTCTTCTCGTCCGCGCTCCGCGTCGTGCCCGCCGGGAAGTCGTGGAAGCCCTCGGTGATCGGCCAGCCGTAGTTGCCGCCGCGGACGATGCGGTCGACCTCTTCCCACGTGTTCTGACCGACGTCCGCGCACCAGAGCTCCCCGGTCTCGCGGTCGAAGCTCATCCGCCACGGGTTGCGAAGGCCGTAGGCCCAGATCTCGTCGCAGGCACCGTCGACACCGACGAACGGGTTGTCGGACGGGATCGCGTAGGGCGCGGCCGTCGTCGCCTTCCGGACGTCGACGCGCAGGATCGCGCCCAGGAGCGTCTCCAGGTTCTGGCCGTTGCCGCCGCGGTCGTCCGCCGCGCCGCCGTCGCCGAGCGCTACGTAGAGCATCTCGTCCGGACCGAACACGATCGTGCCGCCGTTGTGGTTGCCCCACGGCTGCTCGACGCGCATCACGACGAGTTCGGTGGCCGGGTCGATGATCGGACCGGCATCGCTGTCCGAGACCGTGAGCCGCGCGACGACACCCTCCCGGGTCACGCGCCGACCCTCGCCTCCGGTCTTGTGCGAGTAGTAGATGAAGACGTGGCGGTTGTCCTTGCCGTAGCCCGGCGCGAACGCGAACCCGAGCAGGCCCTCTTCGTTGTGACCGCCGTTGCCCGGGTGGAAACTCTGCGCCGAGAAGTCGAGCACGAGATGGCGCGCACCCGACTCGGCGTCGGCCGGCACGCGGACGATGCGGCCGTTCTGCTCGACGACCCAGTAGTGGCCCGGATCGCTCGGGTGATGGTCCAGGTAGACCGGACGGTCGAACTTCTCCTGGTTGGGGAACGCATCGGCGTAGGCGATGCGCAGCACTGAGTCCGTGTCGTCCTGGGCTTGGAGCTCGGACAGCGGGATCAGCGCGAGGAGAGCGGGCAGTGCGATGTGGAGACGTTGCATGGGAACGGGACCTCGGTGCGAAGCTTCGCGCGCCGGCGCGAGCCGGACGCGGATCGTAGGGACAAGCTCCGACGACGCGAGCCCGACGCGTGGCGGACGGGTGCTGTGGGCCTTATCCTCCGCGCGTGATCTGCATCGAGGGCCTGCGCAAGACCTACGGGGACTTCGTCGCCGTGGACGGGTTGGACCTGGAGGTCCGCGCGGGCGAAGTGCTCGCCCTGCTCGGCCCGAACGGTGCCGGCAAGAGCACGACGGTGAAGTGCCTTGTCGGCCTGCTCCGACCCGACACGGGCCGGATGACGATCGACGGCCACGATGTCTTGCGCTCCCCCGCCCAGGCCCGGCGGGCGCTGAGCTACGTCCCTGAGCTCGCCCGCGTCCACGACGCGCTGACGCCCCGGGAATACCTTCGACTGAAGGGGAGACTGTTCGACATGGCCGAGGATTCGATCGAGGCCGGCACGAAGCGCCTCCTCGACGGGTTCGGCATCGGCGGCCGCATCGACGATGCGATGGTCGGGTTCAGCAAGGGCATGGCCCAGAAGGTCGCCCTGGCCGCCGCGCTCCTCCCCGCGCCCCGCGCGCTGGTCCTCGACGAGCCGCTTTCCGGCCTCGACGTCGAGACGACGATGGTCGTGAAGGAAGTCCTGCGCACGTTCGCGACCCGCGGCGGCGCGGTCCTCTACTGCTCCCACCTGCTCGACGTCGTCGAGAGCGTCGCGGACCGGGTCGCCGTGCTCGACCAGGGACGTCTCCAGGCCGTGGGCAGCCTCGCCGAACTCCGCGCCGGCACGGGCTCCGGCGCCGACACGCGGCTCGAGTCCCTGTTCCGCACGCTGACGCACGCGGCCGACCCCAAGGCCCGCGCCGAGGCGATCCTCGGGCCTGCGGCATCCTGACGCGAACCGGGCATTCCGCCCCCACCGCACAAGCCGAGGCGCCGAAACGCCGATGAGACCGGCATGTCGGTGCACGCCCGAGCCCTGCCGGTGGCGCTTCTCGCGCTCCTCCTGACCAGCTGTGGTTCCCGGCCCGTCGCCGAGGACGAGGTGCGCGCGCGGTTCGGGGCCTTCGAGTCGGCGCTGCGCGCCGACGACACCGAGGCCCTGTTCGATCTCGTGACCCGCGACTCGCTGCCAGCTCTCGAGGCCCTGCAGCCGGGTGCCGCCCGGCAACGCGGAGCACTCCTGGTCGAAGGCGTCGACGTCCGCGACGCGTCACGGAGCGAGGTCCGCGCCCGCGAGGCCGGCGGCGAGGGTGCCACGTTCGTGCTGGTCCGCGAGGCGGGCGCATGGCGCGTGGACCTCCTGGAGACCGTGGCGACGACACACGGCACGGTGCAGGGAGCTCCCGAGATCACGCCTTCCGGACTCGACCCCGCACAAATCGATCGAATCCGGAACGGACTCGGCGAAGGCCTGGATTAGTCTCCGGGCCGCCCTAGGGGCGTTCGCTGAATCCATGACCGAAGTGCTGAAGACCCTGATCCTCGGCTCGGGTCCGGCGGGCTACACCGCCGCGATCTACGCCGCCCGCGCCAACCTCGAACCCGTCGTTCTCGCCGGCAACCAGCCTGGCGGGCAGCTGACGATCACCTCGGACGTCGAGAACTACCCGGGCTTCCCGGACGGCGTCATGGGGCCGGAGATGATGGAGATGTTCCGCAAGCAGGCGGAGCGCTTCGGCACCAAGGTGTTCTTCGAGATGGCCGAGAAGGTCGACTTCTCGCAGCGGCCGTTCAAGGTCTGGTCGAACGCCGACAAGGTCTACGAGGCCGAGACGATCATCATCGCGACCGGCGCGTCGGCCCTCTATCTGGGCCTCGAGAACGAGCAGAAGCTCCAGGGCCGCGGCGTCTCCGCGTGCGCGACCTGTGACGGCTTCTTCTTCCGCGGCAAGAAGGTCTACGTCGTCGGCGGCGGGGACTCGGCCTGCGAGGAAGCGACGTTCCTGACCAAGTTCGCGAGCGAAGTGCACCTGCTCGTCCGCCGCGACGCGATGCGCGCCAGCAAGATCATGCAGGAGCGCGCGCTGAACCATGAGAAGGTGACGGTGCACTGGAACACCCAGGTGGTCGACGTGCTCGACGTCGAAGCCGGCAAGGTGACCGCACTGCGCCTCCAGGACACGCAGACCGGTGAAGAGCGCGTCGAGGAGGCGGACGGCCTGTTCCTCGCGATCGGCCACAAGCCGAACACCGACCTGTTCCAGGGCCAGCTGCCGATGGACGACGTCGGCTACCTGATCACCCACGCGGGCAAGACCGCGACCGACATCCCCGGCGTCTTCGTCTGCGGCGACGCGCAGGACAGCTACTACCGCCAGGCGATCACCGCCGCCGGCACCGGCTGCATGGCTGCGATCGAAGCGGAACGCTGGCTCGAAGCCCAGCACGGCTGAGTTGCAGCAGCCCGGAACGCTCCGGGCTGCGATGCGAGCCTCGGCATGGAGACGCCTGAAGCGGTCGAGACGAGCCGACGCACCGATCGGGCTCCGCGCAAACTCGCGGCGCTCGTCGAGACCTGGCTGATCCTCGACTTCTTCGGCGATGCGCGCCGGACCGGTGAGCCCAGCAGCTCGCTGACGTCGACGATCTTCACGCAGTCGTTCCTCGCGCTCGTCTTCGCGGCGCTGACGTTCGACGACCAGATCAGCGCGACCGCCTACGCGGCGGCCAACCTGTCGCTGTCGACCCTGCTGCTCGGCGTCGGACTCGGCACCGGCACCGAGGACCGCGAGCGGCGCCTGGCCGACGCGTTCCTGGTCGCGACCTCACCGAGCCGGCGCACGCTGCTGCCGATCGCGCGCGCGATCCACGCGTCGATCCAGACGACGCTCGTCGGGGTCGGCATGGCGCTCCCCCCTGCGATCCTGGCTGGCTTCGTTGCCGGTTCCCCGCTGGCTTCGCTGGCCTACCTCGCGCTCGCGGTCCTGCTCGCCGGGTGCGCGGCGGGCGCGTTCGACCTGCTGGTCCGGGTGACGGAACGACTCGGAGGACCGATCCGCGCTGCGCTCGTCGCCGGGACCACGAAGGCAACGGCGCTCGGCGCCGGACTCCTCGCGTTCGCCACATCGCTGCCCCACCTCGACGAGTCACTGGCCGCCATCCCCTACGCGGCAGTGATCGAGGTGGCTTGGCCGCCGTACTGGGCCGCACGCCTGATGACGGCGCCCGCACTCGAGCCCGCCGCAGCGCTCGCCGGGCTGGCGATCGGGTTGACCACCCTGCACCTGCTGCTCGGCGAGAGCCCCGAAGACCGTCCGAGCCGGCCGCGGTCCCGGCCGCGCCACGGCGTGCTCGACCGACTGCAGGATCGCCTCGCCGGGGACGACGCCCCGCTCCGCGGCACCGCGTCGTGGACCGCGACGATGCTGTTCCGCAGCCCAGGCTTCCGCGCACGGGTCCTGCCGCTGTTCGGGATCCCGCTGGCGATGGCGCTGCTGGCGCTCGACGCAGACCGTGGCGAGCACGGCACGGCCCTGCTCGGCGTCACGCTCCAGCTGCCGGCGATCTACCTGCCGTTCCTGATCGCGTTCCTCCCGCACGCGGACCACGCGGGAGCCGCGTGGCTGTTCGAGACCGCGCCGCGCCACGGCCAGCGTCTCGCCCGGGAGGCGGCGCTGCTCGCTCTGGCTGTCCGGCTCCTGCTGCCGTTCCACGCCGCCGCCGCGGCCGTCCTGATCCTGCTGACCGGCACGTCGCCCGGGCCCGCCCTCGCGCTCCCGGCCCTCGGGTTTGCGACCGGCGTCGGCGTGGCCGTGCTGGCACTCCGCCGCCTCGAGCACACGCCGTTCACGCAGCGCCACGACGACCCGCCGGCGCTGGAGTTCGGCGGGCTCTTGGCCACGGGGCTCGTCCTCGCCGCGGTCGGCATCCAGGCAAGCACGCTCGCCGCTTCGACGACGGGCGCGCTGCTCTGCTCTGCGCCGGCGATCTTCGCAGCCCTCCACCTCCGCAACGCGCCGCGCCGGCTGCGTGCGAACCCCGCGACGCCATGAGCCCTCCCCTCGACCCGCGCGACGGACTCCGCCGCGAGCTCCGCGCCATCCTGACGCTCTACGCGGCGATCTCGGTGCTGCCGCTGCTCATCGGCTGGGCGTTCGGCTGAAGCGACGCCCCAGCTCGACGAAGTCGGGGTGGTCGGCCACGTGCTTCGTGTCCTGCGCCCACAGCACGTCGGGACCGCGCACGACGAAGGCCCCGGGCATCACCGTCGGGTCTCCTTGCGGACGCCCGACGCCGTGGCCCCGGAACAAGGCGCCGATCGCACGCACCATCACGGCTGGCCCGAACAGCTGCAGCAGACCGCCACGGCGCCGTCCGAATCCATCGAACACCACCTTGCCCGGGTCCGCGACGACCCGCGCCTCCGGCCACCGCTTGGCGAAGAACTCTCGATTGGCCTCGACCGAGGCCAGCGAGACGAGAACCACGTCCGGATAGTCCGCGTCTTGCGTCGCAGCCTTCCGGACCTCGTCCACCATCTCGCGACAGAACGTTCAGCCCAGGTGTCGCAGGAAGGCGACGAGCGTCGGCCCCTCCCCGAGCTGGTCTCCGAACGCGCCGGGCGCGAGGTTCAGACCATCGACGGGATGCGCGAGGACTTCGTTTGGGACTCGTTCCATGACTTCGGCTGCGCGACGCGCTTCTTGAACAGGTAGTGCGAGACGAACCACTCGCGGCCGTCGGCGTAGCCCCAGAGCTCCGCACAGGCCATGAAGAACACGCGCCAGTAGATCTCCATCCGCCGGGCGTTCGCACCGTAGGTCTTGGCGAGGACCTCACGGAGCTCCGCGCGGTGCTCGTCGAAGTTCTGCAGCCACGCCTCGGACGTCTTCGAGTAGTGCGTCCCAGACACGCGCCAGTGATCCTCGATCAGCAGGTGGTCCTGGAAGTAGAGCAGCAGGTGGTCCGACGGCATCTGGCCGCCGGTGAAGAAGTAGCGCCCCATCCAGTTGTCTTCGCCCTCCGTCTCGAACGGGTAGGCGAACTCACGGTGCGTGAAGATGTGCACGAACATCAGGCCGTCGTCGCGGAGGAAGCCCGAGAGCTTCTCCATCAGGGCCTTGTAGTTGCGGACGTGCTCCATCATCTCGACCGAGACGATCCGGTCGAACGTCCGTTCCGTGACGAACTCGTTCGCGTCGCACGTGACGATCTCGAGGTTGGTCAGCCCGCGCTCCTTCGCGCGCGCCAGGATGAACTCGCGCTGACTGCTCGAGTTGGAGACCCCGAGGACCCGCGAGTTCGGGAACCGCCCGGCAATCCACAGACTCAGCGATCCCCAGCCGCATCCGAGGTCGAGCACGTCCTGCCCGTCCCGCAGCTGCGCGCGCTCCTCGTAGATCGCGAGCATGTTGGCTTCCGCCTCGTCCAGCGTCCGCGTGTCCGGACGCCAGAAGCCGCTGCTGTACTTCAGGTGCTTGCCGAGGACCCGCGTGTAGAGCGCCGCCGGGACCTCGTAGTGCTGTTCGTTCGCAGCCTGCGTCTCGACCGCGATCCGGCTCTCTCGGAGCTCACGGACCCAGTCCATGACAGCTCCCTGCTGCTCGGACAGCCCACCGCGACCCTCGTCACGGATCCGCTCGCGGAGCAGCTTCCGGATGCCGTAGCGGATCAGGGAGTCGGGGATCAATCCGCGATCGAGGAACCAGGTGAAGCCCATGTGTTCGAGTCCTTCGGTGTCAGTGCGCGGCATCTGCCCGTGGCGGCCACGGGAAGAACGCGCTCGTCGTGCGCTGGTAGGCGCGGTAGTCGTCCCCGCGGGAGCGGAGCGCCTGCATCTCGGTATACGGAATGCCGGTCACGCGCGTGATCAGCACAAGCATCACCGCTGGGGCGATCCAGGCCCAGGTGCCGAACGGCGCGGGCGTCGCGATCCACGCGAACGCACACCAGATCAGCCACTCGCAGAAGTAGTTCGGGTGCCGTGAGTAGCGCCACATGCCGCTGCGACACGTCCGACCCCGGTTGGCCGGGTCGTGACGCCAAGCGGCAAGCTGCCGGTCGGCGACCGTCTCCCCGGTCTTCGCAGCGACGAACAGGAAGACGCCTGCCCACTGCCAAGACGTGATGCCCGCAACGCTGCTGTGGGCCCACAGCAGGAACGGCACGGACAGCCCCACGGCCAGCACCGCCTGCGCCTGGAAGAACCAGACGAAGTGCAGGTTGGCCCGCGGACCGAAGTGTGCGCGCAGGTGGGCATACCGCCCGTCCTCCGGCTCACCGAACGTCCGGTCCAACAGGAGATGCAGGGTCAGGCGAAGCGCCCAGGCCCCACCGACGGCGCCGAGAAGCAGGCGCTGCTCCAGGGCACCTGGGCCCGTCACGGCAAAACCGAGAATCAGCCCGAGCAGGCTCGCTGCCCAGCCGACGTCCACCCAGTTGGCGTTCCGGACGCGGACCGCAACGAGGTGGAGGACAGCCATCAGCACGGCGGACCCGGCCCAGCCCCACAGCAGGGCGGACCACACAACGCTGTCCTCGGCAGGGGCTTGGAGCATCGAAGGGACGGGCACGGATCGGCCGCTTTCTTCGAGGTCTTGGATGCCTCGGATTCGCCGGGCCTATAGGTTTTGTGCCCCACCCTGCAACCGTGGCCAGCACGGTCGCGAACAGGGACCCGCCCCAGGCGGCCCCGGCCCGGGCTGCGCCGAGACCCATGACATCGACCCCTTCCGTCGCGCCGGACGCGCCTGATGCGGCCTCCGGCAACCGCTTCCGCCGGGGCGCCGAGTTGCTCCGCAGCTGGCTCGACTCGTCCGCAGTCCCGGCGGCGGCGGTCGACGATGCGAGCGCCGACCGGATCGACTGGCCACGCATCATCCCGTTCGTGCTCCTGCACCTCGCGTGCTTGGGTGCGCTCTGGACGGGAGTCAGCACCACCGCGGCGGTCGTCGCGATCGCGCTCTACGCGCTGCGGATGTTCGCGATCACCGCGTTCTACCACCGCTACTTCTCCCACCGCGCGTTCTCGACGTCGCGCGCGGTGCAGTTCGTGTTCGGGTTCATCGGCAACATGTCGGCCCAACGCGGCCCGCTGTGGTGGGCCGCCCACCACCGCAAGCACCACAAGCACTCGGATACGGAGCGTGACGCCCACTCGCCGACGAAGGGCGGGTTCTGGTGGAGCCACGTGTTCTGGTTCACGACCAAGCGCAACTTCCCGACGGACCTCGAGCAGGTCCGGGACTTCGCGCGCTTCCCGGAGCTGCGGTTCATCGACCGCTACGACATCCTTGCGCCGCTGACGCTGATCGTGCTGCTGTTCGGCATGGGCGAGGCTTTCGCCGCATGGGCCCCCGGCCTCGGCACCGACGGCCCGCAGCTCGTCGTCTGGGGCTTCTTCATCTCGACGACCGTGCTGTTCCACGGGACGAGCACGATCAACAGCCTCGGACACCTGTTCGGCACGCGCCGCTACGAGACGACCGACACGAGCCGCAACAACTTCTGGCTCGCGCTGATCACCCTCGGCGAGGGCTGGCACAACAACCACCACTTCTACCCCGTGTCGACGCGGCAGGGGTTCTTCTGGTGGGAGCTCGACCTGTCCTACTGCGCGCTCCGCGCGATGGCCGCGTGCGGCCTCGTCTGGGACCTGCGTCCGGTCCCGGCACACGTCCTGGCCGGGCAGCGCACGGCCCGACGCACCCGCAGAGCGGCCTGAGCCCGAGCGCGGCATGAAGCCCACCACGCGGAAGCGGATCGCGCTCGTCGGCACCGGCATCTCGAGCCTGACCTGTGCCCACGTCCTGTCCCGCCGCCATGACGTCACGCTGTTCGACGGCGCCGACTACGTGGGCGGCCACACGAACACCCACGAGGTCGACTGGAAGGGCCAGAAGCTCGCGCTCGACACCGGCTTCATCGTCTTCAACGACTGGACCTACCCCAACTTCCTGAAGCTGCTGGCGCAGCTCGGCGTCCGCGCCCAGCCGAGCGACATGAGCTTCTCGGTCCGCTGTGAGCGCAGCGGACTCGAATACAACGGCACGTCGTTCAACGCGCTCTTCGCGCAGCGCACCAACCTGCTGCGCTGGTCGTTCTGGCGGATGCTCCGCGAGATCGTGCGCTTCAACCGCGAGGCCCCGGCCATCCTCGAGCGGCCCGACGACCAGACGACGCTCGCGGACTTCCTGCGGGAAGGTCGCTACTCGCGCGAGTTCGTCGAGCACTACCTCGTGCCGATGGGCGCAGCGATCTGGTCGGCATCGCCGGAGCAGATGCAGGGCTTCCCAGCCCGCTACTTCGTGCAGTTCTTCGCGAACCACGGCTTCCTGTCGGTCGATGACCGGCCGACCTGGCGCGTCGTCGAGGGCGGGTCCAAGACCTACGCGGAGAAGCTCATCCGGCCGTTCGCCGACCGCGTGCACCTGTCGAGCCGGGTCGAGGCCATCACGCGACTCGAGGGCGGTGGCGTCGAGATCAAGGTGAGCGAACGCGATCCCGAGCGCTTCGACGCGGTGATCCTCGGCTGCCACTCGGATCAGGCGCTCGCGCTGCTCGCGGATCCGAGCGACGCCGAACGCGCGATCCTCGGCGCGATCCCCTACCAGGAGAACGAGGCGGTCCTCCACACCGATGCCCGTCTGCTCCCGAAGCGCCGCCTCGCTTGGGCGTCGTGGAACTACCACCTGCCGAAGGTCGGCACGCCGCGCGTCTCGGTCAGCTACTGGATGAACATGCTCCAGTCGCTCGAGTCGTCGCAGGGGCTGCAGGACGGCACGCAGTTCCTGGTGACGCTGAACCGCGCCGAGGACGTCGACCCCTCCAAGATCCTGAAGCGGATCACCTACCACCACCCGACCTACACGCCGGAAGGCGTCGCCGCGCAGGCCCGGCACGCCGAGATCAGCGGCGTCCGCGACACCTACTACTGCGGCGCCTACTGGCGCTACGGCTTCCATGAGGACGGCGTCGTGTCCGGCCTCGCGGTCTGCAGACAGTTCGGAATGGACCTGTGATCGCGACCGCAGCACCCCCGGTCCGCTCCAGCGCCCTCCACGTCGGATCGGTTCGGCACCGGCGGCACATGCCCCGCCCGCATGCGTTCCGGTACGGGCTCCACCTCGTCTACCTCGACCTCGACGAGCTCGACTCCGTCTTCCGGGACCGCTGGCTCTGGTCGGTCGAACGCCGCAACTGGGCGAGCTTCCACCGCCGGGACTACCTCGGAGCGCCCGATACGGACCTGGCCACCGCGGTGCGGGACCGCGTCGAGGCCGAGCTGGGCCGCCGCCCGGACGGCGCGATCCGGATGCTGACGCAGCTCCGCTACCTCGGCTACTGCTTCAACCCGGTGACGTTCTACTACTGCTTCGGCGCGGCGACCGACGCCCTCGAAGCGATCGTGGCCGAGATCACGAACACACCCTGGGGCGAGCGCCACGCCTACATCCTCGACGTCCGGGCCTCCGAGACGACGGAGAGCGGGGTCCACCGCTGGACCTTCGACAAGGTCTTCCACGTGTCGCCGTTCATGGCGATGGACCACCGCTACGATTGGCGGTTCTCCGTCCCCGGCACGGACCGGCCGCTGCTCGTCCACATGGAGAACCGCCGCAACGGCGAGCTCTGGTTCGACGCCACGCTGACGACGCGGCCGCGGCCACTCGATGGCCCTACCTGCGCCAAAGCCCTCCTCCGCCACCCGTTCATGACCGGCAAGGTTCTGGCGGGCATCTACTGGCAAGCTCTCCGACTCTGGATGAAGAGGACACCGTTCCATCCGCATCCGGACCATCGGGAAAAGCGAACTTGAGCCGCGTTCCCATGACCACCACGCACCACCTTCTGGCCCCTGCGGACGCGAGCCGTCCGTTCACGCGCGTCGGCCTGCGGACCCGGATCGCCCGCAACCTCGTGCTCCGCCAGCTCCAGGGCCTCGCCCATGGGCGACTGGTCCTCGAGGACGTGTTCGACGGTTCGGTCCACAGCTTCGGAGATCCGGCCCAGTTCCCGGTCCGGGCCACGGTCCGGGTCCTCGACCCCGACTTCTACGCGGCCATGGCGGCCCGGGGCTCGGTCGGGGTCGCCGAGGCCTGGATGTCTGGCGCCTGGACCTGCGACGACCTGCCCGCCGTCGTGCAGATCATGGTCCGCAACCGCGAGGTGCTCGAGGGCATGGAAGGCGGCATCGCCCGGCTGTTCCAGCCGCTGCTCCGCCTGCTGCACGCCCGCAACTCCAACACGAGAACCGGGAGCCGGCGGAACATCGCCGCGCACTACGACCTCGGCAATGCGTTCTTCGCGGAGTTCCTCGACCCGACGCTGACCTACTCCTGCGGAGTGTTCGAGCGGGAGGACGCCACGATGGAGGAGGCGTCGATCGCCAAGATCGACCGCCTCTGCCGCAAGCTCGACCTGAAGCCGACCGACCACCTCGTGGAGATCGGCACCGGCTGGGGTGCGTTCGCCGTCCACGCCGCCCGCGAGTACGGCTGCCGCGTGACGACGACGACGATCTCTCGCGAACAGCACGCGGTCGCCGCCGAGCGCATCCGCGAGGCAGGACTCGAAGACCGCGTCACGCTGCTGCTCGAGGACTACCGCGACCTGACCGGACAGTTCGACAAACTGGTCTCGGTCGAGATGATCGAGGCCGTCGGACACCAGTTCCTGCCGACCTACCTGCAGAAGTGCGCGAGTCTGCTGAAGCCCGACGGCATGGCGGCGATCCAGGCAATCCTGATCGCCGACCAGCGGTACGAGTCGGCGCTCCGCGAGGTCGACTTCATCAAGCGCTACATCTTCCCGGGCAGCTTCATTCCGTCGACGACCGCGATCGTCGACGCGGCGACCAAGCACACCGATCTCCGCCTCCACCACATGGAGGAGATGGGAGCCCACTACGCGACGACGCTCCGGCGCTGGCGCGAGGCCATGTACGAGAACCTCGGCAACATCCGCGCGCAGGGCTACTCGGAGGAGTTCCTCCGGATGTGGGAGTACTACCTCTGCTACTGCGAGGGCGGCTTTGCCGAGCGGTTCCTCGGCGTCGGCCAGTACCTGTTCACCAAGCCGTGGGCCAAGCCCGAGCCGCTCCTGCCGGCGCGCAGCGCGCTGCGCGCACACGCGTGAAGCCACTCCACCGGAGCCTCGCCGACTTCGCGCTGCTGCAGGTCGGCTGGTTCGCCGCGGTGCTCGGCGGAGCCGCAGGCCTCGGTTGGCTCGGCCCCGTGACGGCCGTGATCTTCGTGGCGATCCACGTGGCCTTCGTCGTCCCTGCGGACTGGCGCAGGGACGAAATCCGGAACGTCCTCCTCTTCGGACTGATCGGCTGCGCGCTCGACATCGGACAGACCGCGTTCGGCATGCTGCGATTCGACGCACCCTCCTGGCCGATCTTCGGGATCCCGGCCTGGCTCGCGTCGCTGTGGTTCCTGTTCCCGATCTGCTTCAACACGTGCTTCGCGTGGATGCACCGGCGGCTCGGCCTCGCGGCGCTGCTGGCCTTCGTCGGCGCCCCGCTGAGCTACCAGGGCGGCGTGGCGCTGGAAGCACTGGCCGTCGACGAGACGCTGGCCTTCGCCGCACTCGGGATCATCTGGGCGATCTACCTGCCGGTCGCGCTGGTCGCGACGCGGCGACCTCACCTCGACTGAGGACGACGGGTCAGTCCGCCGCGACCTCTCGAAGCCACTGCGCCATCGCTTCGATGTCCCAGAACGCGATGCCGGTGTGCTGGAGACGCATCCGCCCTGCCGCGTCGACGACGAAGGTCAGCGGGCGGACCGACCCGCGGAGGACGTCCGGCAGCTCCCCGTCCCGGAACGCGTAGGGCAGCCGCGGCGCCCCCTGGTCGACGAAGAACGCCAGCCGATCGCGCGTGCAGTCCGCGACGAGCGCGAAGAGCACGTCTTCCTGCACGTCCTTCCGTAGCTGGCGGAGGCTCTCGAGGATCTGCCGTGCGCCACGGCTGTCGGGGTCGAAGACATGGACGAGGACGGTCTCTCCGGCCAGCTCGTGCAGGTCCCGCGCGCGACCTGTCAGGTCGACGAACGCGAACGCGCGCCGTTCCTCGTCGGTCAACGGCAGGTCGACGGCCAGGGCGGCCGGATCGGGCCGCGGCAGATCCTCACCGAACCGCATCGCCACGATGCCGGTCGCGCCGAGCGTCACGATGATCGCGACCGACACGGTCGCCATGGCGTAGACCGCCGCGTAAGCGAGCCGACCGAGCCGCGGCACCTCCGCAGGATCGGGCGCCCCCATCCGGTGCAGCACGCCCGTCATCAGCACGGCGACGGCACCCCCGGGCGCCGCGGGAAGCCCGGCAATGAGGAGCGGGTAGACGAAGCCCGGCAGATCGGTCGGGATGTCGACCTGCAGGATCGCGTAGAGCCCGGCGAGGTAGACGAGGCCGAACGCCACCATCACGCCGAACACCCCACCCGCCGTCTCGACGAGGCGGAACACCTGCCCACAATCCCGGCAGCGCGCGTGCAGCCCACTCCACCACGTCAGCACCCGGAACAGCGAGTTCTCGGCACCGCAGTGGCTGCAGCGAGTCCGCATCCATCGCCGGTCGGTTCCCATCGGCGGCTGAGGCTACGCGCACGCCGAAGACTGCGGAACGGAGACCCCGCGGTTTCGCCGCCCGCAGGCGACGGCTCGCTCAGTAGGAGACGTTCAGCGGCACCGGCACCAGAGGTGACGTGATCGGCAGCGACTGGTCGGCCGACCAGGGACCGCCCGAGAAGCCGAAGTCCCCCTCGTGCGAGAACGTCGTCAGGCGAATGCCGATCTCGGAAGGGCTGCCGAAGTCCTGGAGCGGGATCACGAACATCTGCACCTGCTCGGCCAGGATCGCCCGGGCCCCCGACTGCAGCGGGTTCGGGGGGAACGTCCGCGCGTCCGTCGTCGAGAATCGCCAGCCGCCGAACGGCTCGTACTGGTTGATGAACCAGGTGTCGGTGCCGGTGAACGGATCGGTATCGAACGGCGGAGTGGGCACGTAGTTGTTGGTCGTGTCGCCGTCGCGGTCGAACACCAGCGCGTACTGGAGGAACTTGTTGGGTGCGTTGGTCGGGATCGGCTCGACGCAGCACTGCCAGACGACGAGGTACGGGCCCTCGGGCATCGAGCCCGGGAAGTCCGAGAACAGCGTCAAGCCGTTCGGTCCCTGACCGAGTGGGTAGATCGCGTTCGGACCGAGGAACGCCGCCTCGAGCTGGGTCTCGTCCAGGTCGACGACGACCGCGCCGATCTGGAACGCCTCGGTGGAGAGCTCCGGCGGCACCTGCGGGGTGACGATCGAGCTCGAGTTGTTGGTCGGCACGCCGACCGGCACGTCGAGTCCGAACATCTCGAAGCCCTCGAGGCGCTGTCCGACGATCGCTTCGAGCATCCGCTGCGGGGGGGCCGGCGGGTTCCCGCCGGGCGGGCACGTGTTCGTCACCGTGAAAGTCCCCGCCAGCTCGCGGACCTCCAGCGAGAAGTCGTCCGCGCGGCGGCCGACGACCTCGACGAAGTAGCGGATCTCCGCCTGCTCGAAGAAGCAGTCGGCGACGAGCACTTCGACGGTCGTCGAGCCCAGCTCGAGCAGTGCTCCGCTGGGCTGGGACAGCGTCACCGGAGGCGTGATCGTGTGCAGCTGGTCGGGGTCTTCGTTGCCGGTCGCGATCACCGACGTGAACGTCACCTCGATCGTGTCCGGATCCAGGTCCTTCAGCGGCCCGGTGTAGATCTGGATCTGGAAGTCACCGACGACGATCGGCCCGTTCGCCAGCGCGGCCGGGTCACAGCAGACCGCGATGTCGCGGGAGTTGGCGATGAGGACCTGCGGTTCGGGGCCCGCCCCCGTGCACGCGGCGAGAGCGAGACCGAGGACGGCGCTGGTCTGGATGGACTGCTTCATGGAAAGAGACATCGCTGGACGGCGTGATGCTCGGCTCAGCGCGACTGCGCGAACCGCTCGACCTGCTCGATGTACTCCTGGACGTTGTCGCGCGGCTGGAGCTGCTGGGCGCGGCGCAGCAGCGGCAGCGCCTCCTGGTAGCGACCCTGGCCGACGAGCAGCTGGCCGTGGCGGATCTTGGCATCGGCTTCGAAGCCCTCGATGTTCGCCGCGCGCTCCAGGTAGAAGACCGCCTGTTCGACGTTGCCGCTCCGCCCGGCCTGTTGGCCCAGCAGGATCAGCGCGTCGCCGTCGAGCGGGTCGAGCGAAACGATCTCCTCGAGGATCTTCGTCTCCTCGTCACCAACGCCTTCGGCCACGGCGATCCGCGCGCGCAGCCGCAGCAGGTCCTTGCGGACCGCGACGTCGACGTCTTCGCCGAGGCTGGCCTCGATCGACTCCACCAGCGCCCGGGTCTCCGACAGCGCACCGTTGGCACTGAGATACTTCGCGGCCCGCACCAGCCGGTCGATCGGTTTCGTCGGATCCATCGCCAGCGCACGCTGGTAGCCCGAGACCGCGAGCTCGAACAACTCGCCGTTCGCGTAGATGTCGCCGAGGTTCATCAGGCTGTCGTAGGTCGAGCCGCCGAGGCGGTCGACCATCTCGAAGTTCTCGGCCGCCTTCAGGGTCTCGCCCATGCGGGCGTAGCCTTCACCCTGCGCGAGCCAGAAGTCGGGGCGGCTCGGGTTCTCCTCGATCAGCTGCCCGAAGAACGCGACCGCTTCCGGGAAGCGCGCCTGCCGGAAGAGGCTCTCGGCGAGGCCCATCTTCCAGTCGAGCGTGTAGGGGTCGAGCAGGATGGCCTGACGGAAGGCCGACTCCGCCGGCAGGTAGCGCGCCGTGCTGACGTAGGCGAAGCCGAGCATCCCGTAGGTGATCGCGTCGCCACCGCCCAGCTCGACCACGCGGGTCAGAGCCGGCAGCGCCTCGTCGAACTCAGCCTCACGCACGTGGATCTGGCCGATGAGCCGCCACGCGCGGCGGAACTTGGGGTGCTTGTCGATCGCTTGGCGGCACGCGACGACGGCTGCCGGCAGGTCGTCCTGCTGGAAGCGCAGGTTCGCGAGCGTGAAGTCGAAGACCGCGCTCGAACCCTCGGTCCGCACGTCGAGGATCAGCTCGACGGCCTCGTCCAACTGGTCCTTCGAGATCAGGTCGAGGACCTCCAGCATCAGGTCCCGCTCCTCGAGCGTGACGACGGGTTCGATCTCGGTCTCGGACAGGTAGCTGGTCGCGAGCTGGCGGCGGAAGGCCGGAGTATTCCAGATCGAGAGCCCTGGACTGGCCGGCTGCGGGTCCTGCTCGACGGCTGGCACCGGGTCCTGCACCACGAGCAGCGCGTCGACGACGGCGGGCGCGTCGTTGGCCGCGGCGGCGACCGGAACGACGGACGCCGGAGCCGTGTCGGACGAAGAGTCCATCACTTCCATCTCGACGGTGACGTCGGCCTCGGTCTGTGGCGGCACGGACTCGAAGGCTGGCGCAGCAGGGGCTTCGGTCGTCGTGGAAGACACAGCGCAGCTGCTGGCGAAGAAAGCCAGCAAGGCGGGCGCGAGATTCAGGGGGCGGAAGGCACTCATCGGAGGATCAGCCGGCAGGGAAGGTGATGGGGACGCGCATGCGGAAGCGGACGGGCTTGCCGTTGCGCTTGCCTGGTTCGAACTTCCAGTTCTTGATCGCGGCCAGGGCCGACCGCTCGAACACGGGGTCCGTCGAACGCTGGATGATCGGGTTCTGCACCCGCCCTTCCTGGTCGACGATGAAGACGATGTAGACGGTGCCGGGAGCCTTCTTGCGGATCTCGGCGGTCAGCACGGGGCTCTGCTGGTAGACGGGGCGCGGCTTCTGGTCGAGGTCAGCCAGCGAGAACAGCGCGTCGTCGTCGCCGTCACCTCCGCCACCGAGCACGTTCAGCTTGACGCCGAAGTCACCGCCAGCCCAGCCGCCGCCGAACCCGCCTGGGTTCAGCGCCAGCTCCAGCTGGGACAGGTCGAGCGGCTGTGAGTTCTCCTCGAGCTCGGGCGGCTTCTCCTCTTCCTCCGGCTCGTCCGGCTCCTCCTCTTCGGGGGGAGGGGGCGGCGGCGGCGGGAGGTTGGCCGTATCCACGCTCTGCAGCTGGGTGTCGGGGGAGACCCGATCGCTGATCGCCTGGATCAGCGGCAACACCATGAAGAACGCGAGCGTCAGGCCAGAGGCACCCGACACCACCAACGCATGGTGGAGCAGGCGCTTGCCGAGCGGGACTCTTTCGGACTGCCTCAAGATGCCGTCCTTCAGCCCTTCTGGGTCCGGGTGGCGAGGCTGACCTTGGTCGCGCCGCCGAGCTTGGCTTCGTCGATGACGCGGACGAGCAGGCCCGACTGGGATGCCTGGTCGGCCTGGATGATCACCGGGATGTCTTCCTTCTGGAGCATCCGCTTGACCAGCGGCTGCACGCCGCTGATCCCGATCTCCCGGCCGCCGTAGACGATCTGACCCTTGTCGGTCAGAGCGATCAGGATGCTGGTCTTCTCCAGCTGCGAAGCCGACGCAGCCTGCGGCTTGTCGACTTCGACGCCGGTCTCCTCGACGAAGACCGTCGTGACGATGAAGAAGATCAGCAGGATGAAGACGCAGTCGATCAGCGGCGACATGTCGATGCCGGTCTCGCCGTCGTCGTCTCCTGCCATTTCACGGAATCGAGCCATCGTTCTGGATGCGGTCGGATGTGGTTCGGATCAGGTCGTCGCCGTGGGGCGTGCCTGGCGGATCCGCGCGGCGAGCTCGGCCTTGGCGAGCTGGCGGACGTTCTGTGCGCGGGACTTCTTGAGCTCCCGGTAGAGGAGCTGGTTGCAGACGGATTCCAGATGGGCGAGGAACGCCGTGTAGGCCTGGAACCCGCGGTTGAGCTGGTATTGGAAGAAGAGACCGGGAAGCGCGATCACGAGGCCGGTCTCGGTCGTGATCAGCGCCTCCGAGATGCCGTCCGCGATCATCGCCATCGTCTTGTCGCCACCCGACCCCGAGGACAGCGCGCCGAACGTGGCGAGCATCCCGGTCACGGTGCCGAGCAGGCCGACGAGCGGGGCTGCGCTCACGCAGACCTTCATGACCTTGAGGTCCCGCTCGAACGGCGCGGCCTCGGAGACCTGCAGCTGCTCGAACGAGATCGCCGCGTCTTCGAGGGTCCGCGCGCCGGTCACGAAGTCGAGCAGCTCGCCGATCGGGCCCTCGCGCTCCATCGGTCGTTCGATCCAGACCCGCCAGACCGACTCGGGGACCGCCAGGAAACCCTTCGAGCGGAGCGCCAGGTGGACGTGGACGCCCATCCCGAACATCAGGAGCGCGATGACCGCGATCGCCCACATCGCCCATCCGCCGGACAGCCAGATGTCCACGGCCTGCGACCAGACGGCGCTGATCTCGCCCAGGAAGGAGGTTTCAGGTTCGGTCGTCACGCTTGGTATCCGGGTGGATGGGAGAACTGGGCAAGCCGATCAGCGCGTGGCGCCGCCGTTCCGCGATCCGTCCGCCGAGAGCGGCGCGAGGATCTCCTCGAGGATCGACGTGACCTCGGCGCGCACGGCCGCCGGGTCGACGACCGCCCGCGGCGCCTGGACCGGCTCGCCGTCGGCGGACGCGGCCGCTTCCTTGCGACCGCCGATCGGCGTCTTGCTGACCTGGTTCGAGAACGCGACCGCAGCCGCCTCCATGCCCCCCACCACGCCGCGGGCCTTCCGCGACAGGTAGGCGTGGAGCAGCAGCGAGGGGATCGCGACGACGAGGCCGAACTTGGTCGTGATCAGCGCTTCCGAGATGCCGCCGGACAGCATCTTCGGGTCGCCGGTCCCGAACACCGTGATCTGCTTGAAGGTGTTGATGATGCCGGTCACGGTGCCGAGCAGGCCGAGCAGCGGCGCGGACGCCGCGCAGATCGCGACGAACGGCAGGTAGCTCTGCACCTTGAGCCGCGTGGTCAGCACGCGCTCGTACATCACCTCTTCGATCAGCTCGCGCGGTTCGCGCAGGTGCTCGACACCGGCGGCCAGCATCCGGCCGACGGGGCCACGCATCTTCCGGGCCCGCGAGCCCGCCTCCTCCTCGTTGCCCTGGGCAACCGCGTCGAGCAGGCCCTGGACCTGCTTCTTCGACGGCTTGCCGATCAGGGAGAGCGACAGCCACTTGAAGAGCGCGACGAGCAGCGCTGCCGCGGCCATGCCGAAGATCGGATACATGACCGGACCGCCCTTCATCACGTGCTCGAGGAACGTCTCCTCGATCGCCGCGATCTTGTGGGCGTTGCCGAGCGTCGGGTCGAGGGGCATGGAACCCTCCGCACGCTCGACGAAGTCCCGCGCCGCGTCCGTCATCTCGGGGACGGTGAACGGCACGACGGCCGGCTCCAGCGAGCCGAGCCGCTGCTCCGCAGTGCCGACGACCGAGCCGTCGTCCGACAGGAACCACGCGGCCGGGCCGACCATCGCGATGCGACCCTCGGTGACGAGCCCGTCCGCGACCGCCTGGCCGCGGAACGTCGTGCCGCCGAGCGCATCTTCGATCCGCCCGATCGACGCGTTCAACACGTCGAGCTGGCGGGCGTAGACTTCACTCGCGGACAGGTTCGAGTCCTCACCCGCGAGACGCGCGGCCTCGAGGGCCGCGGCGTAGCGGTCGACCTCGACGATGTGCAGGCGCGACTCGAAGTTGCGCCCATACTCGCCGAGCAGGCTCTGCAAGTAGCTGGCCTCTTCCTCGCGCGACTTGATCTCGCCCTTGAGGTTGTTGAGGTCGAGTGCGCGCCCATCGAGCAGGCGGGTCTTCTGCTGGAACTCGGACCGGACGGTGATCAGCCCGGCCTCGAGCTCGCTGAGCTGCTTGCTCAGCGGGACCTGCTCGGCCGCGATCGCTTCGCGCAGCGCCGACAGCTCCGCGAGGCTCGCCTCGAGTCCCTGCTGGATGGCCGCCGAAGCGGCCTCGAAGCCCTGGGGCTGCGGCGGGGTCACCGGCTCCTGACTGCGGGCGCCATCCACGCCGAGGAAGCCGAACAGAGCGGCGCAGGACGCCGCGAGGAACGTGTTGTGTCGCGCGCGGCTCATCGTCCGGCCTCCTTCTGGGCGTTGCCCTTCTCGATCCGGATCGGCAGTCGCACGAAGCTCGCCGGCTCCTTGTTCTCCAGGATCGCGATCGTCTGCGCGATCGCGGGCGCCGCGTCGTTCGCGGCCCGCCACTGCCAGCCGTCGGCCGTCGCCGTGCCGATGCCGGCGATCGTGCCCTTCTGGTTGACGTAGTAGCCCTGGCCGATCCCGACGTAGAGCGCCGTCACCTCGACCGACGTCCCGTCCGAGAGTTCACGGACCTCGCTGGTCATCGTGATCTCCCGCTGGAACTTGTTCACCTCGTTGAGGATGCCGACGACGTTCTGGAAGCGTTCGGACAGCGACAGCTTGGTCGGCTCCTTCGCGTCGACCTCCGGGATGCGCTGGCTCAGCGGCTTGACGCGGTCCCGCAGCATGCCCGGCAGCCGCGCGAGCAGCGCGCGCGTGCGGGCTTCCACCGCGACGATGCCGTCCGCGAGGCCAGCGGCCGCAGCCTTCAGGCGCTCGTTCTCCTCGACCAGCTCGATCTTGCTCTTGTCGGCCTCGGAGATGCTCGCCTCCGCGCCGGAGATCCGCTCGCGCAGCGCATCGGTCTCACGGCCGACAAGGGCGATCCGCTCATTGAGCAGCTCCTTGCCGACCTTCCAGTCACGCCGCTCCTTCGACAGGATGCGCCGCGTCTCGACGGTCTTCTCGAGAGCGGTGCGGGCCGTCTCGAGCCGTGCGCCGGTCTCCTGGGCGCGGACGACAGCGGCCTCACCGAGACCGAGCGCCGCCGCCAGCGCGGCAAGGATGATGGGCGAGGACGCGCGTCGCCCTCTCGTCTTGGTTTCCATGGTCAGGATCGCGTGCATCTTGCTTCTGGTGTGCAGGGGACCGGTCAGAACCGGAACTCGGCGCCGAGGCTGATCGAGTAGTCGATGCCCTGCGAGTACGAGGTCTTCAGCACGTCTCCGCCGATGTACTCCGAGCGGTAGACGGTCTGGATGTCAGGGTTGGTGAGGTTCTTCGCCTTGATCTGGAGGCGGAGGTAGTCCCCGAGACGCTGCGACAGGCTGAAGTTCAGCTGCCCGTAGCTCTTCTGGTAGACGTTGGGGATGTAGTTGCCGTCCGCCTGGCCTGCGCCCGCGATCAGCGTGTCCCCGGTGACCGTGTAGAACAGCGCGAGCTGCGTCCCGGTCTGCACGATGTCGTGCGTCAGGTAGAGGTTGTAGAGATGCTCCGGTGCGGAGGTCATCTCGCGGCTCTCCATCGGCGCGAGGATGTTCGGCAGCCGGAAACCCGCCTGCTCGTCTTCCGGCAGCGTCACGCTCGAGTCGATGAGCGTCGCGTTCGCGCCGACCGCGAGTCCTTCGAGCGGTTCCCAGACGCGGCCGATGTCCTGCCGCACCTCGAACTCCCAGCCGGTGATCGTGCCCTTCGGGTAGTTGACGGCCGACGTGAAGTTGAACGCGGCGATCCGCTGCACGTACTCGATCGGGTCCTTCAGGTCCTTGTGGAACCAGGACACCGACCAGAGGCCGCCCTCGTAGGGCGCGTAGTCCGCGCGCAGGTCGTAGTTCTTCAGCGAGCTCATCCGGAGGTCCGGATTGCCGATGAAGATCGGACCACCCAGGTACTCCTGGCGGAGGATCGGGGAGAGCTCCTTGAACGTCTGGCGCGCGACGGTCTCCGTGTAGGACGCGCGGAACGTCCAACGGTCGGTGGGCGTCCAGACGAAGGCCGCGGCGGGCAGGACCTGCTCGTCGGAGAACGCCACGTCGCCGTCACCGGGGTTGAGGATGACCGGCGCCGACGAGCCCGGCGGATACCAGGTCGCGTCCTCTTCCGGGTCGTTGACGATGCTGATGTCCGTCGACTCGATGCGTGCACCGCCCACGAACTTCAGGTCGAAGCCGAGCGGCAGGTCGACCATCGCATACTGAGCGCGGATGTCCTGCGTGCCGGTGTAGTCGACATCGAGGGTCGACTCCGTGATCGGGTGATCCTCGAACGGGAAGTTGCGACTCCACAGGTCGTCCCAATCGCCGGCGTAGGCCGAGTTGTCGCCGAAGTTGCTGTAGGTGTCCTGGTCGAACGTCCGGCGCACCGCGTCGGAGAACACGCCGAACTTCAGATAGCCCTTCTCGCGACCCCACTGGACGAACGGCAGCTTGAGGTTGACCGCGTACTGGTCGCTCTCCTCCTCGATCCGCTCCCAGATCCGCTGCAGGTTGCCGAGCGTGAAGTTCGCGGACGGCTTGTAGGCGCGGTGCGTCGGCGGGATCGTGATTCCGACCACGTCACGTTGCGGCACCCACAGCGAGCCGAACTGGCGCTTGTCAGGGCGGTCCTGCAGCGCGGAGCTCTTGGCGAGGACCCAGTCGATCTCGGGCGCGCCGAAGGGGCCGAACTTCGCGACTTCGAGCTCGTGCCGCCCGCTGACCTGCAGGGAGTCCGTGCGCCGCTCGGTGTATTCGAGCGTCTCGAGCCGCACGTAGGGCGCCGCGTCCTCCTCGCCGTAGCCGGGCGAGTTGGGGTCGTTCGGGTCGTAGCCGGGGAAGAAGTACTCCTTGCCCCGCGTGTCTTCAGCCAGAGTCGCCTCGTCGGCCGCGTTGCGCGAGTAGAGGTAGGCGAAGTTCAGCTCGTGCGCGTCGGTCTCGATGCCGAACGCGCCGAGCCCGCCCCACTGGACCGAGCGGTTGGCCTGCGTGACGTCGAAGAACTGCGTCTTGAAGTCGCCGTCCTGGGCCGTGCCCTGCTGGGTCGCCGGGGTCATCGGATCGCCCGGGTTCTCGACCCACCACTGGTCGTCGATGCCGTTGTTGTAGAACGACGAATCGCGCTCGTAGAAGAGGCTGCCGAAGCCGCCGAGTCGCACGCCGCGGGCGATCTCGAACTTCCCGCCCATCGAGCCGCGGAGCTTGTAGTCGATCGGCGCGTCACCCTCGGCGACGCCGACCGCACCCTCCCAGTTGCCGCCCAGGTTGTCGAACTGCTGGTCGCGGCGACCGTCGTCCTTGCCGAGGTTCGTCAGACCTCCCCCGTCGTACGTCAGGAAGTCCCCGCGGCGGCCGACCTGCGAGTTGTAGCCACGCTCCGCCTGGAAGTTGAAGAAGAACGGTTCGTCGGGCACGCCCTTGAGCCGCACGTCCACCGCACCGCCGGACGCGTCGCCCTGCTGATCCGGCGTGAAGGTCTTGTTGACGCGAACGCTCTCGATCACCGAGGCGGGGAACTGGTCGAGCTCGACCGCGCGCTTGTCGTTGTCCGCCGTGGGCAGACGAAGACCGTTCAGCTGGGAGCTGACGTAGCGGTCCGGCAGACCGCGGATGACCGCCGACTTGCCGTCCTTGAGCGACGCGCCGGCCACGAGGCGAAGCGCCGATGCGGCGTCGCTCGCGCCCGACCGGCTCATCAGCTCCGCGCTGATCGAGTCCATCATCGACGGGCTCTCGAGCCTGAGCTGGAGCAGCGCCGCTTCGGAACCCCCGCCGAGCTGCAGGATGTCCTGGACGACGAACTCCTCGAGATCCGTGTAGTCACCCGCCATGCGGACCTCGAGGTCGGTCAGCTGGCCCGCGGTGACGACGACGGGCGGTGGGACCTCGCGCACGTAGCCGTCCTTCGAGAAGTCGTGAGTTTTGAGTACCTCAGTGATGTACTCGATTCTGTTTTTGGTATGTTGTTTGGTGTATAA
>JBEAPQ010000089.1:0-3013 GCA_041164325.1 Planctomycetota bacterium
TTCTGGAGGTACGAGCCGCACCGCTACGAAGAGCTGGTGGCGGCCGTCTGGCGCCGTTGCGCCGTGCAGCGTGGCGGGCACGGGGCCGTGTTCGACTGCACGGCGACCCCCTACCAGATGATCCCGGCGGGTGCCTTCTACGGGCACGCGCGCGGCGCGCTGGCCGCGAACCCGAGAGTCCGCCTCGAACTGGACTGTGCGGTGGATGCCGAACCTTCGCCGCACGGTGCCGGATGGCGGGTGGTGGTGGCGGACGGGCGCGTGTTCGAGGCGCGGCACGTCGTGGACACGCGGCCGCCGCAGGTCCGCCCGGAGAGCATCCTCTGGCAGTCGTTCGTCGGCGACGTCGTCACCACCGGATTCGATGCATTCGATCCCGGCGTCGCGGTCCTGATGGACTTCGAAGACGCGTCGGACCTCGGCGTGCAGTTCGACTACGTGCTCCCGTTCTCGCCGCGGCAGGCCCTCGTCGAGACCACCGTGTTCGGTCCGCGGCCGCTCGGGCCCGATGCACTCGGAGAGCGACACGCCGCGCGGGTCCGCGCGCGGCTCGGGGATGGCCGCTACTCGATCGAGCGGTCGGAGCACGGCGTCCTGCCCATGGGGCACGCGCAGCCTTCGGAGCCCGCGGGGTGGGTCCGGGCCGGCCTGTTCGGGGGCGGAGCGCGCGCGAGCACCGGCTACGCATTCCTGCGCATCCAGACCTGGGCCGATGCGTGTGCGACCGAGCTGCTCCGCGGCAGCGGGCCCTGTGCCGCAACGGCGGATCCTTGGCTGCGTCGCGCGATGGACGAGGTGTTCCTACGCGTGCTCCGCGCTTGGCCGGACCGTGGCGGTGCTCTGCTGGTGCGTCTGTTCGAACGTGCGGATGCCGCGCGCGTCGTACGGTTCCTCGGGGATCGCAGCGGTCTGCGGGATGCGCTGGCTGTGGTCGGCGCGCTGCCGCCGGGCCCGTTCCTGATCCAGGCGCTGTGCGCGGCGCTGCGGACACCGTGCCGGGGGACGGCGTGAAGCAGCAGGTGGTCTTCTTCGGCGCGGCGTCGGTCGCCGTCGTCCTGGCGCTCGTGGGCGTCGCGGTCCCGCGCGCCGTCGAGGTGTCGGTCCTGGCTGCGGCTGTCCTGGTGCTCGGGGTGCCGCACGGTGCGCTCGACGTCCTGCACGCGCGGCGCGCCTGGCAGCTCGACCGGCCCGCGCGATGGGCCGTGTTCCTGTTGGTCTACGTGCTGCTGGCTGCGGCGGTCGTGGCCGCATGGGTCACGGCGCCCTCGATCTCGCTGGTCGGCCTGCTGGTGATCTCGGCGTTCCACTTCAGCGGGGATCTGGAATCCGGAACTCCAGTCCTACTCCGCATCGTGCACGGGCTCGCGCCGATCTGTCTCCCGGCGCTCCTGCACGCGGAGGCGCTGGGCGAACTGTTTGCTGCCCTCTCGACCGCCGGAACCGCGGCGGACCTGGTGAGGCTGCTCGAGTGGGCGGCACGGCCCCTGCTCGCGGCGACGGTGCTCAGCGTGGCGTGGGCGGCCCGCCGCCGCCGTCTCCGCCGGGCTGCGCTGGAGGTTTCCACGACGGCTGCGGTCTGTGCGATCGCAGCGCCGCTCGTCGGGTTCGGCGTGTACTTCTGCCTCCTGCACAGCTGGCGCCACGTGGCGCGCACGAACCATCTCTGCCGACCGACGCCCGCCGAGTTCCGGTGGGCCGCGGGTCTCCCGACCGTGGCGACCGGCCTGGGGGCTGGCCTCGCGTTCTTCCTCCTCGAGCCGGAGGCGTGGGCGACGGGGCTGGTCCAGGTGGTCTTCGTCGGGCTGGCGGCGCTGACGGTGCCGCACATGCTGCTGATCGAGCGCATCCGCCTCGCGGGATGGCAGGTGCGGCCGCGCGCGGCGTGAGGCTGACCGGGCGGATCGGCTTCACGGCCGCCGCAGCGGCGCCGTCCAACGGAGGATCGTGCTGTCCGGCTGGCAGCCGGCGAGGACCTCGCCGCGGTCGGTCACGCACATCTGGTAGATGGCCTGCATCGCGCCGTACGGGCCCTGGAACGGATTGCCCAGGTTCTGCCACGTCTGGCCCGCGTCGGGGGACCAGAAGAGCTGCATGGCGCGCTCCTGGCTCGAGGCTTCGCGGCAGCACGCGGATGCGTAGAGCTCGGTGCCTGTGGCGATGATGTCGCGCCAGTAGGTCGTGGTGGACTGGCGGAGATCGACGGCGGCGGCGACCGTCCAGGTCAGGCCCCGGTCGGTGCTGCGGAAGATCCGGATCGGGGTGTTGGGGGAGGTCGTGGCCTCGCCGCAGAGGTAGATGCCCTGCCCGGCGTCGCAGAGGGGTTGGAAGAGTCGCGCCGTCGGCACCGTCGCCGCGATCCAGGTGCGGCCCCGGTCCGTCGACCGATAGATCTGGTCGGTCAGCACCTGGGGCCAGAGCAGCACGCCGTCGCTGGTCTGGATCATCTGCCGCGCCCAGGCCGCCATGCCCTGTCCGGGCTGGGCCGGCGCGAGTCGCCAGGTCAGACCGTCGTCGTGCGATTCGACCAGTGAGTTCGTCGAGTCCAGCGTCTTGACGTTGGCGAGCCAGTGGCCGCGCCCGGTGTGCACGAGGCCGTAGACCGCGCGGGGCGCAGCCGAGCGCAGCAGGCTCTGCAGCTGCGTCGTGCCGAGCACGACGGACCACGTGGCGCCGAGGTCCGCGCTCCGCATCACGCAGGCGTTGCCGGTATCGCCGGTCCCGGACAGGACGGTCGTGCCGTTCTGTCCGAAGAAGTACGTGTGCGACCCGGTCGAGCGCGGGCACCCGACGACCTGCCACGTGGCGCCGTGATCCGTCGAGCGCAGGAAGCGGTTCTGTGCCGAGGACGAGCGCTTGCCGGCGAGCACGATGCCCGAGCCCAAGTGGTGGATCGCGCTGAACGCGTCCGAGTTCGCGGTGCCTTGGTAGGCGGCCGTGGCCCCGAGCATGTTGTTCTGCCGGAGCCGCACGCGGAGCGCTTCGCTCGCGGCGAGACCCTGGGGTGCGCCCGGAT
>JBEAPQ010000090.1:0-17555 GCA_041164325.1 Planctomycetota bacterium
CGATCACCTACGTCGGCAGCCAGAACTGCGCGGACCCCGAGTTCCTCGTCAAGGCCAAGTACGCACCGTGGGTGGACGCGATGGTCCGCGTCGAAGGACCGGTCGCACGCCAGAACCAGCACCTGTTCGCGAGCGACTGGATGGAGCAGGTCGACGAACGGCTCCACACGCTGTTCGAACCGTCCGACCCCTCCCGCGAACGGGGGCACGCCGGCTTCTCCGCACAGATGCTGGGAACCGGCCCGACGGTCCGCGCCTCCGCGATGCCCGAACTGTTCGCGAGCCTGTTCCACGCCGCGCGCACCGAACTGGTGATCACGACGCCCTACTACGTTCCGGACGCATCGCTCCAGGCGGCGCTCTGCGGCAGCGCGCACCGAGGCGTCCAGACCACGCTGATCGTGCCCGCACGCAACGACTCCTGGCTCGTCGCTGCCGCGAGCCGGAGCTACTACGCCGAGCTGTTGGAGGCCGGCGTCCGCATCTACGAGTTCGAGGGCGGGCTGCTGCACACCAAGTCGGTGACCGTCGACGGTGCCGTCACGCTGATCGGCTCGGCGAATCTCGACCGACGCAGCTTCGACCTGAACTACGAGAACAACATGCTCGCCTTCGACCCGGAGCTCACCCGGGCCGTGCGACAGCGACAGGACGAGTACCGGAACAGGTCCCGCGCGGTGGAGCGCAGCGACGTCGCGGCGTGGCCGGTTCGGCGGCGGATCTGGAACAACGCGTGGGCCATGCTCGGCCCCATCCTGTAGCCAGCCCGTTCCACGCGGTGACGCCCGCCGGGGAGCATGCGCGTCGCAACCCGCACCGTAGACTCAGCCGCATGCCCGACAGCGCGCCCCCACGCGATCCCGAAGACGACCTCTCGCCGTCCATCCTCGCAGCCCGGCGCGCCTGGACCGGGCGCGACCTGCCCCACCATGCAGGACTGCCGGTCGAGCCGTCGGCCGCCCGCGGCAACGTCGAAGGCATGATCGGCTACGCCCAGATCCCGGTCGGCGTCGTCGGACCAGTCGATCTCCGCGGCGACTTCACCGGTCGGTACGCCGTCCCGATGGCGACGACCGAGGGCTCGATGGTCGCGTCGTACCAGCGCGGCCTGCGGGCCTGCGTCGACGGGATCCGCGCCACCGTGCAGCGGGACGGCCTCGCCGTCTGGCCGCTCTTGACGTTCGAAGACGCGGCGCGCGCGGCTTCGGCCGCACGCTTCGTCGACGAGCACAAGGACGCGCTGATCGCCGCGGCTGAAGCGACGACCGCACACGGCAAGGTCACGTCGCTGACCCACGAGCTGCTCGGTCGCCGGCTGATGCTGCGCCTCGAGATGACGACCGGTGATGCCCACGGCATCAACATGGTGACGCGCGCCTCGGCACCGCTCCTCGCGAAGATCCCAGGAGCCCGCCAGGTGCTGCTCCACGGGCACGACGTCGAGAAGCGCGCCTCGCTGCGGTGTTGGCGCGGCAAGTGGGTGCTCGCCGAGACCAGGATCCCGCAGGACGTCGTCGAGACCAGGCTGCGGACGTCTGCGGCGGCGCTCGCCGATCTCTGGGCGAGCTACCAGCTCGCCTACGCGCGCATGGGCACGGCGAACCACGCCATCCAGATCGCCAACGGCCTCGCCGCCGTCTACATCGCGACCGGCCAGGATGCCGCCTACGTCGCCGAGAGTGCGGTCGGCACGCTGTCCCTGGAGGACGACGGGGGCGACCTCTACGTCTCCCTCGACCTGCCGAACCTCCACGCCGCGACGGTCGGCGGAGGCACCGGCAAGGGCACGGCGGCCGAGGGCCAGAGCATCGTCGGCGCCCGATCCGCGCGGGAGTTCGCCTGCGTGCTGGCCGCGACGTTGCTGGCAGGCGACGTGAACCTCGCGGCATCGTTCCTCGGCGACGACTTCGTCGGCGTCCACGAACGGCTCGGCCGGAACCGGCCGACGGACGCTTAGGCCGCTCGCGGTCAGCGCGCCGGCCCGAGCTCGAACACCACGACCTCGGGCCGACAGAACAGACGGACGCGCGGCGCGAATCCCCGCTCCATACCGACGCCCCGGCTGACGCACACGCGCGCGTCGCCGAACGCATGCATCCCCCCGGCCGCCACGTCGCGGCGCACCGAGGTCAGCGTCATGGGCGGACCGAAGCCCGGCACGACGATCTGTCCGCCGTGCGTGTGTCCGGCGAGGAACAGGGCCTCCGGCGCCTGGCCGCCCTCGACCACCGGAATCATGTAGTCGGGCGCGTGGCCGACGACGATCGAGTAGCCGCCGTGTGCGTCGATCTGCGCCCGGTCTGCGCCGTCGAGCGGGACCCTCGATCGCCGCAGGGACCGGCCGATCAGCTGGACGCCGGGGGACGGCCCGACGACCACCGCCCGATCGTCGATCAACTGGACCCGCGTGCCGTCGAACAGAGTCGGGTCGGGATCGATGTCTCCCAGGACCGCGAACACGCCGTGGCGGGGCCACGGCTCCAGCAGGTCGAACAACGCGCGGAACCTCTCCCGTTGCCCGCGGAAGCGGGGCGCGAACGCCTGCACGAAGTCCCCTGGCAGGATCACGAGGTCCGGCGCCGCCGCCGCCACGCTCCGGAACACCTCTTCCTCGTAGGACCCCACCGCGTCGGTCTGGATGTCGGCGAGGACGGCAACCCGCACCGGCTCGGCCAGCGCAGCCGCCTTCGGGGTGTCGACGCGGTGCCAGCTGAACTCGACCCAGCGGGGCTCGACGAGGAACGCCCACAGGTACACCGCCAGCATCAGGATGCCGACCGCGAGCGGCAGCACGGCCGCGTGGCGACGGCCGCGGCGCACCCAGCTCAGACCACGCCCCAGGGAGAGCGGGGCGAGCACGAAGACCGCGACGTGGGTCAGCACGCGCAGCACCGCGAACTTGCTCGCGAACGCGAACGCCGTGACCCAGGCCCAGACGATCGCCCAAGTCGCTCCGAACAGGAGCCAGCGCCCGAACTCGGGCACGACGCCTGGATGCCGCCCTCGTCCAGCCCGGAGGAACCGGGCGCCCAGCAGCAGGCCACCCAGGTCGCACACGAGGAGAAGCGCCGTGAGCGCCCACTCCCGGAAGGTCAGATCGAGGAACATCGGGGCGGAGATCGGAGACGCTCCCGCACGCAGCGACAACGGTCTTTCCTGTCATGGACTGCTGGCCTACGACGGCCGACCCGAGAGCCGCGCATCCAGACACCCTTCCCATGATCACGCTGAGACCCGCACAAGAACGCGGCATCGCCCACCACGGGTGGTTGACCGCCCGGCACACGTTCTCGTTCGCCGGATACCAGGACCCGAAGCACGTCCACTTCCGGAAGCTCCGCGTCATCAACGAGGACACGATCGAGGCCGGGCAGGGATTCGGCACCCACCCCCACGAGGACATGGAGATCCTCACCTACGTGCTGTCCGGCGAGCTCGAGCACCGGGACAGCATGGGACAGCACGGCGTGCTCCGGCCGGGCGACGTCCAGGTGATGTCGGCCGGGACCGGCATCACGCACAGCGAATTCAACCACTCGAAGACCAACCCGCTGCACCTGCTCCAGGTCTGGATCTTCCCCGACCGACGCGGTCACGCGCCACGGTACGAGGACCGGACGTTCCCCGTCGAGGTTCGCCGCGACCGGCTGTGCCCGATCGCGAACGCCGACGGGTCGGACGGCGCCCTGCCGATCCACCAGGACGCCAGCGTGCACGCTTCGGTGCTGTCGCCCGGCAGGTCGGTCACCTACGCGCTCGGCGCCGGGCGTGGCGCGTGGCTCCAGGTCGCACGCGGCGCGATCGACGTCTTGGGCAAGGGGCTGACGGCCGGTGACGGCGCGGCCATCGAAGACGTCGGCGAGATCACGATCACCGCGACGGCAGAGGCCGAGTTCCTGCTGTTCGACCTCGACTGACCGAGCGGGCGCCGCGGGATCGGCCGCTGCTGTGCAGCGCGAGGACGGTCCCCGCAACCGCGAGTCCGGGGAACAGCCACAGGTGCCAGGCCCCTTCGGCTGCGTGCGCCCGACCCTGGTCGAGCAGGGCGCCCCAGGACACGGTTCCGAGGCCGGCACCCAGTCCGAGGAACGTCAGCGTCGCCTCGACGAGGATCGCTTCGGCCGCCACGAACGCGGCGGTCGCCAGCACCGGACCCCGGAGCGTCGGCGCGACGTGGCGGACCAGCAGCTGGATGGGGCCTGAGCCCAGGTCTCGGGCCGCCACGACGTAGGGGCGCTCCCGGAGCGAGAGCAGTTCACCCCGGACGATCCGTGCGAACGCGGTCCAGGCGACGGCACCGAGGACGACGACGATCGTCGTCGTCGAACCGCCCACCAACGTGGCCACGGCGAGGACCGCGAGCAGTCCGGGGAAACACGTGAACAGCTCGATGGCGCGCACGACCAGGGTGTCGGCCACCCGCCCGCCGAGGCCTGCGAACGCACCGAGCAAGACCCCGAGACAGCCCGCCAAGAGCGACACTCCGAGGCCGACTTCGAGCGCCGTCCGCGCACCGTGCAGCAGCCGGGCCAGCACGTCCCTGCCGACGTCATCGACACCGAGCGGGTGTGCACGGCTGGGCGCCGCGAGCGCCGCCGCGCAGATCTCGTGGGGTCCGTAGGGCCAAGGGGGCATGACGATCCAGTCCTCTCCGCCCTGCGCCGGCAGCGCACGCCAAGCGTCGCGCCATGTCTGTCCCTCGGGCGCGGGCGCGTCGGTGACGAGACAGGGGAACGACCAGACGCCGTCGATCCGTGCCACGAGCGGCCGGTCATTGGCCAGGAACGGAGCGGCCGACGCGACGAGCGCCAGGGTGACGAGCGCCCTCCTCATCGCCGTTCCAACTCCACGCGTGGATCCGCGAGCCGATGGAGGACGTCGGACACGAGCAGCCCGAAGAGGACGAGCACCGCGACGGACAGCGTCGAAGCCATCGTCGTCGCCACATCGCGCCGGAGGACCCCGTCGAGGGTGAGACGTCCGAACCCCTGGATCGAGAAGACCTGCTCGACGACGACCGTCCCGGTCAGGAGGCTCGGCACGAGCACTCCCAGCAGCGTCCAAACGGGCGAGAGGGCGTGCCGGAGGGCTCGCCGTCGCACCGCGTGCTCGTCGCAGCCGAGGCCCCGCATCGCGTGCGCGAACTCGGCCTCGAGCGCGCGACCGAGCCCCTCGGCGACGAAGCGGGCGACCGTGACGGTCGGCACGAGTGCGAGGGTCGCGACCGGGAGCGCGAGGTGCGCGAGCAGATCCGCGAGGCGCGCCGGCCCCGACAGCGCATCCGCGCCGGGGGACTGGAGCCCGACCGCAGGCAGGACCGCCGGGCCGACGCCCCCGCCGAGGAACAGCAGCAGCAGCGTCGCGACGAGGAACTCCGGCAGCGCGCTCAGAGCGAGGGCCAGACCGCCCACGATCCGCCCGGATGGGCGGGCCGCGCGGGCGCCCCACCATGCGCCGAGCATGACCCCGAGTCCCAGCGCGACGATCAGCGCGAGGACACCGAGCAGCGCACTGGTCGCCAGGGCCTGCACGAACCGGAAGCGGAAGCGCTCGGCGGTCTCGCCCGGCGGCGCGAGGTCGAAGGTCGCCGCCCGCGCGCACCACGACCCGAACCGCGCGAGCACGGGCCGCGGCTCCCCGGTCTCCGCATCGATCAGCCCGTAGCGGATGCGCAGCGCCCGGAGTGCGGCGACCTGGGCCTCACCGTGGATGCGCTGACCCTGCTGGAGCTCGAGGACAGCGCGGTCCGACGGAACGACGTCGAGGAGCAGGAAGGTGACGAAGGCGATCCCGAGGAGGGTCACCGGCATCCAGCAGAGGCGGCGCAGAACCGTCCGCATGCAGGATTCCTCGCGGCACGACCCCTCCCGGGATCAGCCGACCGGCCCCCCATCGACGACGGAGTCGAACACCCGGACCTGGGCCCAGTTGTCCCGGTTCTCTTCGATGAACCGCAGGTGGTCGGGCGCCACCTGGTAGACGTCGTGGCTCGCACGGTCTGCGAAGACGACGTGCAGCGCGACGTCGAACCCGCGGTCGTTCACCTCACGGTCGAGCTCCGGCTCCAGCGTGCCCACCGAGAAGTAGACGACGCCGGGGTGGTCGCGCAGGTATCGCCTGCAGGCGCCCAGGAGCCGTTCGACCGCTTCCGGCGATCGGTCGACGAGCGTGAAGAAGACATCGTGGCAGAGCATGGGCGGCCGAGCTTACCCGAGCGCGCGGGCTGGCCGGCACGTGGCGCTGTCGCGCGGCCCGACGTGGGACAGGTCCCACCGGACGAGCGACCGCGGACCTACGGCTGTCCCGCGGCCAGCGCATCGTCGATCGCAGCGAGCAGCCGATCGGCGTCCGCGACCGAGAACGGCATCGGCGGGCGGACCTTCAGCACGTTGTCCGCGAGGCCATCGGTGCCGATCAGGATCCCGCCCTCGCGCAGTCGGTTCTTGATCCGCCGTGCGAGCGAGGTCGCCGGTCGCTGGCTCGCCCGGTCCTCCACGAGCTCGACGCCGAGGAACAGCCCTCGGCCGCGCACATCCCCGATGGCCGGATGCCGGGCGGCGAGTTCCGCGAACCCTGCCAGCAGGTGTGACCCGACCCGCGCGGCGTGGGACATCAGCTGCTCCCGTTCGACGACGTCGAGGACCGCGAGTCCGACCTCGCACGCGACCGGCCCTCCACCGAACGTCGCGAAGAACTCCATGCCGTTGTCGAACGCCTCGGCGATCGCCCGCGTCGTCACGACCGCGGCCAGCGGATGACCGTTGCCGATCGGCTTGCCGAGCACGACGACGTCCGGGACGACGCCCTGCGCCTCGAACGCGTAGAACGCGTCGCCCATGCGACCGAAGCCCGTCTGCACCTCATCGGCGATGCAGATCCCGCCTTGGCGACGCATCGCCGCGTAGACGTCGACGAGGTAGCCGTCCGGCAGCACGTGCTGCCCGCCGACGCTCGGGCACGACTCCGCCAGGAAAGCCCCCACCCGGCGCCCGCCGTCGGCGAGGCCAGCCAGCTTGGACGCGACGTCCGCCGCGTAGTGCCGCCCTGCCTCCGCATGGTCCGCGCGGAAACGACCGCGGTACAGGTCCGGCTGCTCCACGACGTGGACCCACGAAGGCGCTCCGACGCCACCAGGACCGGCGTGCTTGTAGGGGCTCACGTCGATCATCCCCGTCGTGTGGCCGTGGTAGGCCCCGTCGAGGACCACCACGTCGCCGACACCGGTCGCAGCCCGCGCGAGCCGGAGCGCGAGTTCGTTGGCCTCGCTGCCGGAGCTCACGAAGAAGCAGACGTCGAGCCCGTCCGGGAGCGTCGCGGCCAGGCGTTCCGCGTAGAGGCCGAGCGCGCGGTAGTGGTAGCGCGTGTTGGTCGCCAGCCGACGCTGCTGGCGCACCGCCGCCGCGACGACGTCCGGGTGCCCGTGGCCGACGTGCGGGACGTTGTTGTAGGCGTCGAGGTAGCGGCGGCCGTCCGCAGCGAACAGGAACTGCCGGAACCCGCGCGCCACGTGGATCGGCTGCTCGTAGGACAGGCGGACGCTCGGACCGACATGGAGCTTGCGCAGCCTGGCCGGATCGTCTTCCGGCTCCCTGGGCTCGTGCGGGGTCGCGGGATCGCACGCCGCCCGCACGACCGCCGCGCCGAGTTCGAACGGACGCTCGGCGAGCTTGGGCAGGACTTCCGCGATCGGCGCCTGCGACACGAGGAGGTAGGGGTCGTCAGGCCGCGCGCGCCGGTTCTCGGCAGCCATCGCTGCGCTGAGGCAGAGGCGCAGGCAGACGAGACCGTAGACCGCATCCTGCTCGGCGGGCTCGAGCGGCAGCACGGAGGCGTAGCCCGCCACCACGTCCGCGAGCGCGTCCAGGGGCTCGGGCTGGCTGAGGACCGCGTAGGCCGCCGCAACCGCGAGGTCGGCCACGAGGTAGCCGTGCACGACGTCCCCGAAGTCGAGGATGCCGGTGATGCCGCCGTGGTCGGGGGAGACGAGGACGTTGTGGTCGTTCGCGTCGTTGTGGATCGCACCGAGCCGCAGTGCCGGGAGACACGGCACCGTGCATCGCACGAACTCCGCGAGCAGCGCGTCGACGACGGGCAAGAGGTCGGCGTCGATCCACGCACGACGCCGCTCGATCTCTTCCACGGCCGTCTCGAGGCGCCAGACGAACGGACGGTGCAGGAAGGGGGCGTCGAAGCCAGCGAGGGCGCGGTCGACCTGCGCAACCCTGCGACCCCAATCGACACGGAGGCGCGCAGGCACGACATCCAGCGCGCTGATGGTCACGCCCTCCAAGTATTCGACGAGGCGCACGACGTGGCGCTGGCCACCGGCCCCGTCGACCAGGACAGCCATCGAGCCATCCCGGGCCGGCATCGTCCGGGCGCAGAGGCCGCCGCCGACGGCAGCACGCACCCGGTCGACGAGTTGGGTCTGCACGGCAACGGCAGACACAGGATCCTGGGCGTTCGAGATCTTCAGGACGCGCGTCTGTCCGTGCGCGTCCCGCAGCCGGAAGTTCTGGTCACGTTCGCTGGGCAGGGAAACCGCGCGCCCGTCGAAACCGAAGAGTTCGCGCGCCAGCCGTTCTGCGGCCTCTGGGTCGAACCCGGGAACTCCGTCGAGCAGTGCCACGCGGTCGCACAGGCTAGCGGCCGGGGGCCGCGACGACGCACGTCACTCCGCGACGCAGCGGACGATCGGCACCTCGGCCCGCGCACCGACGCGCAGCGGCAGGATCGTCGCGCCGACACCCCGACTGACGTAGAGCTCAGAGTCCCCGTCGCGGAAGCGCCCTGCCGTGTAGCCGTGGCGCGTGTGCGAGATCGGGGCCCAGCCCCGGATGCGAACCTGCCCGCCGTGCGTGTGGCCGGACAGCGTCAGGTCGACGCGGTGCTTCGCCGCCTCCGGGAAGTGGTCCGGCTGGTGCGCCAGCAACACGGTCGGCTCGTCTTCGCCGCGGCCCCAGAGCGCCCGGCGCACGTCCGGGCGGCCGTCGGTCAGGTCGTCGACACCCGCCAGCCAGAAGCTGTCCCCACCCCGCTCGATCCGGACACCGTGGTTGTTCAGCACCGTGATGCCGAGCGCCTCCAGCTGGTCCTGCCAGCTGCCCATGTCGTGGTGCCAGTGGTGGTCGTGGTTGCCCGGCACCGCGAAGAACCCGAAGCGCGGGCGCAGCAGACGGAGCGGCCGTTCGAGGATCGCGAGTTCGGACGCCCGCGTGTTGATCAGGTCCCCACCGAAACAGACGACGTCCGGACGCCGCAGCGCGACTTCGCCGAGGACGAGGTCGAGCGCGTCCGCATCGAGGTAGCTGCCCAGGTGCAGGTCGGTGAGGAACGCGATCCGCAGTCCGTGGAGCCCGGGGCGATCGCCGACGGGCATCCGGACCTCGGAGTATTCGGTCTGCCGCAGCGCCTGCCAGTAGACGCGCTTGGCCCACGCGTGATCCCCGATCAGCCGGTTCAGCCGAACCGCGAAGAAGTCGGCGAACTCGTGCAGCGGGTGCCGCTTGCGGCGTGGCCAGGACTGGAGCCGGCGCGGCTCGACGGTCTGGACCTCGCACAGAGGCGCGTCCAAGGGTCGGAGCCTGGGCTCGAGTGCGGTCATCGTCCTGGGTGTTTCGTCCTGAGGTGCGCGAGCCCTTGAGAGGGCCCGGTGTTTCCAGAGCACGAGGCGTGCCAACCCTCTCCCGATCTCCGGATCGCCCGCCGGAACGCTGGGGACGCGGCGTCTTTCGGGGCGTTCATACGGACGCTCGCCTTCTTCCCGAGCGCATACCGTGTCGGTTTTCCGATCACGTGTCGGGCGACCGGCGGATTCCGACGCGCGCGAGCACGACCTCCGGTCGCGCACCGACGCGAACCGGGACGATCGCGGCACCCAGGCCCCGCCCGACGTAGAGCTCGCTTCGACCGATCCGATGCAGACCGCGATCGAAACCGAGGCGCGAGTGGCGCACGGGCATCCACCCGAAAGGTGCGACCTGCCCGCCGTGCGTGTGACCCGACAGCATCCAGTCGACCCCGAGGTCCGCCGCGTCGGGAAACAGGTCGGGATGGTGGGAGAGGAGGAGCGTCGGTTCGTCCACCTGCCGGTCGGCGACCGCCGCGGCGAGGTCCGGGTCGCCTTCGCCGAGGTCATCGACCCCGCAGAGCCACAGCGACGCTCCGCCGCGATGGATGCGCGTCCCGCGATTGCGGAGCACCGTGATGCCCTGCCCCGCGGCCCACGCCTCGAACCGTGCGAGCCCGATCCCCGGGAACCGCTCGTGGTTGCCCGGCACCGCGAACACCCCGAGCGGCGGCGCGAGCCTCGCCAGCGCACGGTCGTAGTGCCGGAACTCCTCCGGGCGCGTGTGGACGAGGTCACCACCGAGCAGGACGACGTGCGGTCGGCGTGCGGCCACGAGCTCCATCAGCCGTTCCAGGGCCCGCGCATCGAGGTAGCTCCCCGCATGCAGGTCGGACAGGAAGGCGCAGCGCAGACCCTCGAGGCCTGCGTGCTCGGGAGCCACATCGAAGCGGACGTCGGTCCACGTCAGGGAGCCGAAGAACTGCCGCGCGTACAGGGCCCGGGTTCCGGGCACTGCGTCCAGCAGCCGGTTGCCGCGGGCCACGAGGCCAGCGACCGCGCGACGCAGGACCCCGGCGCGTGCCGTGAACCAGGCGTCGTGCGCGCCCAAAGCCGCTTCACCGCGCGGCGGGGCCGCCGAGCGCCTCGTCGAGCAGGCCCTCGAAGCCAGGCGTCACTCTGCCGGAGCCGGTCAGGAACTGGGCGTAGGCCGCACGCATCGCCGGTCCATCCCCACGCGCCTGCGCCGTCACGGCGGCGTCGACGAGGCTGCGGGGCACGCGGTCCTGATCGCCTGCGGCGAGCGACGCACGCTCGTGGACCAGCGCATCCCCGAACGCGCCCTCACGCGCGCTGTAGTGGGCGAGCTGGGCGTGGATCAGAGGCGCGATGCGGGGGTCGACGCCAGCGGCGAGCACACCTTCGAGCTCACGGCGCGCGTCCTGGAAAGCACCCGCAGCGGCCAGCGCCAGGGCCGACTCGTAGCGGACGGGGTTCGGAAGCACGAGGGGCGGCGTCACGGCGACCGGCACGGGGCCAGCGACCGGAGTCGGCATCCACGCGACGAGTCCAGCGGCCATCGAGACGGCAACGACGAGCACGAGCGCAGCCCAGGGAACCTGGGTTCGCGGGGCCTGGGTCCTCGAAGGCGTCGCAAGTTCGGCCGTCCAGGCGGCGAGATCGACATCCTCGGGGCGGACGGTGTCCGTCCACGCACCGACCGGGCCGATGTCGACGGCGCCCGTCGGCGCACTCCGCATCAGTTCGACGAGCGTCGTCCCGTTCGTCTGCGCGGGGGTCGGACGGAGCAGCGTTCCGGGACCAGCGGGCATCGTGTCGGGCATCGGTCACCTCCAGAGGTCGGCGAGGGTGGGAGCGAGGCGAGGCCCCGCCATCCGGCGCATCGGCAGATCGGCCCCGCGACCCACAGCTTCCAGGCAGAGCCGGAGGTGGTTCGGGACGTGGATCAGGGCCACATCCCGCCCACGCCGTCGGGCCTGCCGGACCCGGTCGCAGAGTGAGAGGAAACGATCGGGCCCCACCGTCGCACCCTCGCAGTCGATCGCGAACGCGCCGTCCTCCGGCCAGGGATCCCCCGGGCGGATGACGGTGTCGACGCCCTCGGGAAGTCCCGCGCGGTCGAAGCGGACGATCAGCCGGACGATGTTCCCGTCGCGGCCTTCCTCGCCCAGGATGCGGCGATCGCCGCCGAGACGCTCGAGGACCGCGACCCAGCGTTCCGGGAACGACAGCCGTCCCTCGACCACGACCCCCAGCCCGTCCTCGGCGACGCGAGCCCCGCTGGGCTCGTCGAAGAGCGCCAGCACGGCCTCGATGCGATCGCGCAGGTCCTTCGGGAGAGATGCCATCAGCGCATCGGTCCCGGGCGTGCCCGGACGGGCACCGGTGTCCATGTCCGCAAGCTCGGCGCAGAGCCGCGCCGACGACACGCCGGCGGGCAGGCGGAGCACGACGTGCATCCGGCCGTTCTCGACGGAACCGACGAGGACCACCGGCGCGTTCAGGTCCGACGGGGGCACCTGCGTGCCGTCGGTCCAGATGATCAGGTCCGGACGCAGCCGCACCTCGTCACGGAGGGCGGCGTCGGGCGTCGACGACTCGACGGCGTGACCCCGTTCCTGGATCGCTTCGACGCGGGCATTCCGCAGCGACGCGTCCGATTCGACCAGAAGGATCTTCATCGACATCTCCCCCGTTCGGGTTCCCCCAAGGATGGCGACCGACTCCTTCAGCTCGCCTGGGCCGAGTCCCGCCGCGGGCGCTCGCCAAGGCCGTAGAGGCGGATCTTGTTGTAGAGCGTGGTCCGGTTGATCCCGAGCAGCGACGCGGCCTTCGAGATGTTCCACTGCGTGGCATCGAGGACCTTGCCGACCAGCTGCCCCTCGAGCGCACGGATCGAGCAGTCGTTCCCGTCGAGGACGAAGACGTTGCGCGGGATGACGTCACTGTCGTCGAGCGCGCCTCCCTCGAAGCGGGGCAGGTGGCACTCGTCGACCATGCCGCTACGACAAGCGATGGCAGCCCGCTCGATCGCATTGCGGAGCTCCCGGACGTTGCCGGGCCAGTGGTACTCGCAGAGGGTCTCGGTGGCCTCGGCCGTGAATCCGGTCAGGCTCTTGCCCATCTGGCGGGCGAACTGGTCCAGGAAGAAGTGCGCCAGGAGCGGGATGTCCTCGGCGCGATCCTCGAGCGCCGGGACCTCGACGTTCATCACGTGGAGGCGCAGGAACAGGTCCTCGCGGAATTCCCCTTCAGCGACGGCACGCCGCAGCTCCCGGCTCGTGCTGGCGACGATCCGCAGGTCGATCGGCCAGTCCTGGCTCCCTCCGACGCGGCGGTAGGTCCGGTCCTGGAGCAAGCGGAGGACCTTGGCCTGGAGGGGGCGGCTCAGCGCGCCGATCTCGTCGAGGAACAGCGTGCCTCCCGCTGCACGGGCGAGCGCACCGGACTTGCCTTCCCGGCTTCCACCGCTGAAGGCGCCGGGCTCGTAGCCGAACAGCTCGGCCTCGAACACGCTCTCCGAGGCCGTCGCACAGTTGAGCGTCACGAACGGACCGCTGCTGCGGTCCGAGGATCTGTGGATGCAGCGCGCGACGAGCTCCTTGCCGGAGCCGGCGGGCCCGCTGACGAGCACGGTCGCATCCACGGCATCGGCGACCGCGTCGACGCGGGTCACGAGGGTGCGGACGCTCGGCGAGACGCCGAGGATCTCGTCCGAGCTCAGGTCGCGGACGCGCTCGTGCGACCACGCCAACTTGCGCTCGATCTGGCGGCTGGCGAGGCAGCGGCGCACGACGCCGAGGAAGCGGCCCGGATGGACCGGCTTGTCGACGATGTCGGCCGCGCCGAAGCGCAGCGCGAGCGCCGTGTCGGCGGCCGTGCCATAGCCGGCCAGGAGCACGACCTCGGCCGGCTGTTCACCCGTGCGCAGCGACGCCACGCCCTCTTCCCCGCGCGCCCCGGCGAGGTTCTGGTTGAGGACGATGACATCGAAGGCGCGCTGTGCTGCCTTGCGCACCGCGGACGCGTGGTCTTCGACCACTTCGACCGCGGCGCCTTCACCCTGCAGCAGGCTGCGGAGCGTCTCCCGCACCGGGGTGTCGTCTTCGACCAGGAGGACCCGGAACGGGCCTTGGGGATTCACGTTCGTCATCGTCGCCATTCCGTTCGATTCACCGGGCGCGGTCCCGGATCGGGAGCCGCGCGACCGCGTTGCCACCGCCTCTTCGGCCAGGACCGGTGTCGGGCTTTTGGGCAATGCCAAGAAAATCGACGGTCCGACCGTGCGGCCCACGCTGGGTGTCCGGTGGATCGACGCCTACCGTCCCGGATGCCGCGTCCCGCCGCGGACATCCACCATGACCCTCCTCGCGTCTCTCGCCGTCTCCACGGCCTCCCTCGTCTTCCCCGGTGCCCAGCAGGACCCGACCCAGGCGCTCGAGACGTTCGTCACCGACCCGGCGCTGGCTGGCGCACGCATCGGCGTCCTCGTGAGGGACCTCTCGAGCGGCGCCATCGTCTGCGGCCACGACGCAGACCACGGCTTCATGACGGCTTCCAACATGAAGCTCGTCAGCTCGGCGACCGCGCTGGTGACGCTCGGACCGGACTTCCGCTACCGGACGACACTCGTCGGCACGGGCCCGGTCGTCGATGGCGTGCTCGACGGAGACCTGGTGCTGGTCGGCAGCGGCGACCCGACGTTCGGCGGCCGCACCGAGAACGACGCGCTGGACGTGCTGCGCCGGATGGTCGCCCGCGCGGTCGCCGACCACGGCCTGCGCGCGATCCGCGGCGACATCCTCGGCGACGACGACTGTCACCCGGACGAGGTCATGGGCGAGGGATGGGCTTGGAACTACCAGGGTGACGCGTACGCCGCCCAGGTCTCGGGCCTGTGCTTCGCGGAGAACATCGCGCGGGTCACGGTCGCTGCAGGCGGTGCGGCAGGAGCACCCACCGTGTCGGTCGACCCGGCGGTGCCCGGCTTCTTCGCGATCGAGAACCTCGCGACCACGGTGCCCGCAGGCACACGACCGACGCTGTCGGCGGTCCGGCTGCGCGCCACGAACCGGATCCAGGTCCGCGGCTCCACGCCCGAGGGGACCGGGCCCTGGTCGACGCGGATCTCGGTCGAGAACCCGACGCTGTTCGCCGCGCGGGCCCTGCACCACGTCCTCGCGGAGGCCGGCATCGAAGTCACCGGCCAGCCCATCGACCGCGACGAACGACCGGCCCGCCCCGAGCGCTACGGCGACGAGCAGATCCTCGCGAGCCACGAGTCCGCGACCCTCGCCGACATCCTGGTGACCCTCAACAAGGTCAGCCAGAACCTCTACGCCGAGCAGGTGATCCGCACGGCCAGCCGGGTCGCGCTCGGGGACGCATCCATGGGGTCCGCCTCGGCCCACGCGAAGGCGACGCTCACTGCCCTCGGTGTCGATCCAGACGGCATGCGGATCGCCGACGGTTCGGGCCTGACCCGCCTCGACCTCGTGCGGCCCCGCCAGTTCGTGGACCTGCTCGCCGGCATGTGGAACCACGAGAGCCGCGATGCCTTCGTCACCACGCTGCCGGTGGCCGGCGTCGACGGGACGATCGGCAAGCGCTTCGCGGAGACGGCGGCCTCGGGTCGCGTGCTCGCCAAGACCGGGACGATCTCGGCCGTCGCGGCGCTGTCGGGCTACGTGCTGCGCAGGGATGCGGAGGCAGCCCCGCTCTGCTTCTCGATCCTGATGAACAACTTCACGAGCCGCTCGGCCGACGCCCGCGCGGCCATGGATCGCTTCGTCCTCGCGCTCGTCGAATCGCTGGGCGACTGACCTACGAGGCTGCGACGAACGACCGGACCGAGACGGCGATGGCCAACGCCAGCAGCGCGTATTTGGCGAGGTAGTAGCCGCGGCGGTTCCGCTTCTTCAGCCGGTGCATGGCCTCGACGGCGCGGTGCACCGGCGCCGCCACGTGGTTGACGAAGCCGATCGGCTCGTCGGACCGGTTCCGGCTCCGACTGATGCCCGCGACCCGACGTGCCACGAACCGGTTCAACGCCCGGACCGCAGGGTTCCGGATCGGCCGCTCGACGTCGCAGAACAGGATCACGCGCGGCCTGTCGGTGTCGTTCTTGGCCTTGTGGACGAACGTCTCGTCGAACACCACCGCCTCGCCGTCCCGCCATGAGTAGCGCTGCCCATCGACCTCGATCCAGCACCCGTCGTCGTTCGGCGTGATCAGCCCGAGGTGGTAGCGCAGCGCCCCGCCGAACGGGTCCCGGTGCGCGCCGAGCCGGCCGCCCGGCGGCAGCAGCGCGAACAGCGCCGCGTGGATCTCGGGGACCTTCTCGAGGATCGCACAGGTCTTCGGACACAGCGCGCGGGCCGACGGCAGGAAGTCCGCGTACCAGCGCAGGTGGAACCGGCGCCACCCACGCTTGAAGAACGTGTTGAACGCGACGTCCTCCAGATCGTCCGACGCCCGGAGCTCGCCCGCGTCGAGCAGCGCCTGGGCCTCGTCCCGGATGGCCTCCCACTGGGACGTCACGGCCGCGAGCCCGGGGAAGTCGCCCAGCTCGAACAGCGGCCCCCGCGGCAGGCCGGACGTCGCGTGGACCAGCGCGTTGTAGGGAGCCGCGAACGTCGAGTGGTCCGTCAGCTGCCGCGCCCACGTGTGGCGGACCCGGCCCCGGAAGTGGACGTAGAACGCCGACAGCACCCAGAGGGAGGCAAGAAGAGCGGTGGCTGTGGCCCAGGGCGTCATGGAGTCCGGGGCGAAGAGTCTGTCGCGGCCACACCCCGCCCGCCACAGCGCGTCGGCACGACGATCGACGGGGCCAGTCGCTGCGCTAAGTTGCGCGGCCCATGACGGACGACGCACCAGCCCAGATCGACCCCGAGGAGTTCCGGCGCCTCGGCCATCGGCTGGTCGACTGGATCGCCGACTACCACCGTCGCGTCGCCGAGCTGCCGGTCCTGTCGCGCGCAGCCCCGGGCGACCTGCTCCGGGCCCTGCCGGACGAGCCGCCCGAGTCCGGGGGCGGCGAGGCGGGCTGGGACCAGATCCTCGCCGACCTCGACGCGCTCATCGTCCCGGGCCTCACCCACTGGCAGTCGCCGCACTTCCACGCGTACTTCCCGTGCAACGCGTCGACGCCGGGCATCCTCGGCGAGCTCGTCTCCGCCGGTCTCGGCATCCAGGGGATGCTGTGGGCCACGAGCCCCGCCGCGACCGAGCTCGAGGAGCGGGTCCTCGACTGGTTGGCGCAGCTCATGGACCTGCCCGAACGCTTCCGCGCGCCGGTCAGCGGCGGCGGCGTGATCCAGGGCACGGCGAGCGAAGCCGCCCTGGTCGCCATGGTGGCCGCGCGGCACCGCATGGGCCCGGGCCGCGATGCCGACCTCGTCGCTTACGCGTCGACCCAGGCCCACTCGTCGATCGTCAAGGCGGCGAAGATCGCCGGGATCTGCGACGACGCCGACGGCACGACCAAGGGCGGACGGCGGACGGTCCGCTTCGTGCCGACCGACGCTCGGCTCCGCATGGACCCCGAGGCTCTCCGGGCCGCGATCCACGAGGACCAGGAGAAGGGGCGCATCCCCTTCTTCGTCTGCGCGACCGTGGGCACGACCTCGTCCGGCGCGGTGGACCCGCTGCCCGCCATCGGCCGGGTCCTCGCGGAGACCGGCTTCGGGTCGGCGGGTGGCTGGCTCCACGTCGATGCCGCCTGGGCAGGCTCGGCTGCGGTGTGTCCCGAGCATCGGGATCTGCTCCAGGGACTCGAGCACGCCGATTCCTACACGTTCAACCCACACAAGTGGCTGCTGACCAACTTCGACTGCAGCGCGTTCTGGACGTCCGACCGCGACAGTCTGACCGCAGCCCTCGGCGTGACGCCCGAGTACCTCCGCAACCGCGCGACCGACGCCGGCCAGGTCGTCGACTACCGCGACTGGCAGATCCCGCTCGGCCG
>JBEAPQ010000091.1:0-3060 GCA_041164325.1 Planctomycetota bacterium
CGCGTTCGTCAACAGCAGCGCCGACGCCGAGCAGAGTTCCTCGAGCGCCAGCGGTCGCTCGACGACGGGCGCCCCGGCGGCACGGAGCCGGGCAAGGGTCCGCGCCCGACCGATGCTCGGGAGCACGCGACCATCGAGCGGAGGTGTCACCCACGCCCCCCCCACGTCTGCCCATACGCTGGCTACGGTCGCTTCGAGAACCTCCCCATCCGTCGTGACGAGGACCGCGTCGTCGGCCTCCGGGGGAGCCTGTCGCGCGATTTGCTCCCAGAGCGAGCGGTCCGTGCGCTTATGCGCGCCCCCAGCTGTCCCGACCGGCATCTCGACCAGGACGATCCGGAGCGGACGGGACAGCGTGCGCAGGGACCGCTCCTCGAAGAGGACGCGGCCGGCAGCATCCAGAACGAGGCGGAGGATCGCCTCGCCGGGTGAACCCTGTTCGGCTGCGCCCGCACGCTCGCTGCAGAGTCGGCGAAGCTCTGCGGCGCCCGGCCATGGAATCGAGAACGTCTGCGCAGATTCCGACAGCCTTGCGAGGTGCGCATCGAGCAGCGGCAGATCCGCGCCTGCCCGGAGCATCGTCTCGAACAGCCCCTCCGGGTCGGCCCTCACCGAGCCCCGACCTCGGCGCGGAGCGCTTCGAGCAGGCCCGCCGCCTTGTGCAGGGTCTCCTCGTATTCGGCGGCCGGGTCGCTGTCGGCCGTGACACCACCTCCGACGTGGAAGCGAACGATGCCGTCCCGCACGACCATCGTGCGGATCGCGATGTTCAGGTGCATCTGCGGCCCCGGCCCGATCCAGCCAACCGAGCCGGTGTAGATCCCGCGGCGCGCCCACTCGAGTTCCTCGAGGATCTCCATGCAGCGGAGCTTCGGAGCGCCGGTGATCGAGCCGCCGGGGAACGTCGCATGCAGCAGGTCGCCGACCGTCACGTCGCCGCGAAGCCGCGCCTCGACCGTCGCGAACAGATGGTGCACCTGCGCGAAGCTCGCCTGTTCGGGGAACGGCCCGACCCGCACCGATCCGATCTCGGCCACCTTGCCCACGTCGTTGCGGAGCAGATCGACGATCATCGCGAGCTCGGCGAGATCCTTTCGACTCGCGCGCAGCTCGGCGCGGAGCGCGTCGTCGCGGGCGGGGTCGCGATCGCGCGGCCGCGTGCCCTTGATCGGCCGCGTCCGGACCGCCCGACCATCCAGGCGCAGGAACTCCTCGGGAGACGCCGACAGCACGGCCAGCCCTTCACCATCCTCGAAGTAGGCCGCGAACGGCGCCGGACTCACCGCACACAGTCTCTGGAACAGCCTCCTTGGATCACCGTCGAAACGGCCGGTGAACGGCTGCGTGAGGTTGGCCTGGAAGATGTCGCCCGCGCGGATGTGCTCGATCACACGGGCGACGCACGCCTCGTAGGCCTCGCGGGTCGGCGTAGGCTGGAGCCCCGTCGCCGCCGGCACGTCGCAGGGGGCCGGTGGCGGCAGCGCACCGAACTCGATCCTCTCGTCGAAGGCCGCGGCGAGGAGGACTGGCTGGTCGAGATCCGCGGGGATCCGTCGCGGCAATGCTTCGATGGCGTCCCGCAGGTCGTAGCCGAAGCTCGCAACCGTGGTGCGGGTGTGGTGGCGCGCGAGGAACGCATCGAGCGCACCGAACACGCCGGGGTCGGGGTCGACTACCCGCAAGAGCTCCGCGGCGGCGCGGAAGCCGAGCACCTGCCCTTCGCCTCCGGAGTGGAGGAGCGCGACCGGCTCACCGCGCGGCGCGCCTTCCAGCCACTCGAACGGGGCTTCCGGGTTCACGACCAGTTCGGCTTGCGCTTCTCGAGGAAGGCCTGCATGCCCTCCTTCATCTCGGTGGTCGAGCTGATCATGCCGAACAGGTCGGCTTCGAGCTCGAGCCCTTCGACGAGCGGAAGGTGGACTCCGCGTCGGACCGCCTGCTTGGCGAGGGCCACCGCGGTCGGACCACGCGAGAGGATCTTCTCGGCGACCCCACGGACGCCCGCCAGCAGCGCGTCCGGCTCGAAGACGCCGTTGACGAGGCCGATGCGAAGCGCCTCCTCGGCAGGAACCGGGTCGCCGGTCAGGATCAGCTCGAGCGCCTTGCCGGTCCCGACGAGGCGCGGCAAACGCTGCGTCCCACCGTAGCCCGGGATGATGCCCAGCGAGACCTCCGGGAGACCCATGCGCGCCTTCGTCGACGCGAAGCGCATGTCGCACGCGAGCGCCATCTCGAGCCCTCCGCCGAGCGCCCAACCCTGGATCGCGGCGAGCACTGGCTTCGGGCAGGTCTCCATCGACAGCGTCAGCGCCTGGCCGTGGCGCGCGTTGTCCTTGCCGTCCAGCACGCCCTGGCGACTCAGCCCGCCGATGTCGGCGCCGGCGATGAACGCCTTCTCGCCCGCTCCGGTCAGGATGATCGCACCGACCCCGGCGTCGCGGGACAGGCCGTCGAACGCATCACGAAGACCCTGGATCGTGTCGTGATCGAGGGCGTTGAGCTTGTCCGGGCGGTTGACGGTGACGGTCGCGATCCTGCCGTCCCGTTCGACGAGGACCGTGTCGGTCACGTGACCTCCTCGCCTTCCTCGGAGTCGGCGGTCACCTCGACGTCGTCGGCAGCATCCGCCGCCTGCTCCGTCTGGACGCCGATCGCCTGCGGCTCGGCGGCGTCGGCTGACTCTTCGTCACCGAGCAGGTCCCGGTCGGCCACGAAGACCTCCGCGGACGTGATCTCGATGCGCTCGGTCGGGCGGCTGCGTTCGCGACCATCCCCGAACTCGCAGTCGACGTTGGCGATCTCGTCCAGCACGTCGAGACCCTCGACCAGCTTGCCGAACACCGTGTACTGGCGATCCAGGAACCCGACGCGGTCGTGATCCCCGTGGACGACGAAGAACTGGCTGCCCGCGGAGTTCGGATCCTGGGCGCGCGCCATCGACAGCACGCCGCGCTCGTGCGGCAGCTCGTTGAACTCGGCGTGTACCTTGTGTCCCGGGCCGCCGGTGCCAGGGATGCCGGACGCGCCGGGCTTCGTGTTCGGGCACCCACCCTGGATCAT
>JBEAPQ010000092.1:0-5752 GCA_041164325.1 Planctomycetota bacterium
TTGGCGGTGGCGTCCTCCGTCCCGGCCGACGCGGTGGTGATCGGGTCCGACCAGGTGTGCGCGCTCGGTGATCTGCGACTCGGCAAGCCCGGCACGGCGGCCGGAGCGGTTGCCCAGCTCGAACGCCTGGCGGGAAAGACCCATGAGCTGATCACCGCGGTCGCGGTCGTCACCCGGGGTGTCGTCACCGGGTTCGTCGATCGCACGCGTCTGACGATGCGTCCGCTGACGCTGGCCGAGATCGAAGCCTACGTCGCGGAGGACGACCCCGTCGATTGCGCGGGCAGCTACAAGCTCGAGGCCGCCGGGATCAGTCTCTTCGAGCGCATCGATTCCGTCGACTGGACGGCGATCGAGGGGCTCCCGCTGCTCGAGTTGGCCCGTGTGCTGCGGGACTGCGGCCTCACCCGAGCGCCGGACTGAACCGGCGCGCGACCTCCTGCGAGGATCGGCGTGGCTCAGCGCGACGAGCCGTGGATCATCGCGAGGAACTCACGGCGCGTGCTCGGGTCGTCTCGGAACGCCCCGGTCATCCGGCTCGTCGTCGTCATCGAGCCCGGCTTGTGCACGCCTCGCGTCGTCATGCAGAAGTGCTCTGCCTCGAGGACGACGGCCACTCCCTTCGGCCGGAGCACGCGGTCGATCGTGTCGGCGATCTGCACGGTCAGCTTCTCCTGGATCTGGAGGCGCTTCGCGTAGACCTCGACGAGGCGGGCGATCTTGCTCAGCCCGACGACGCGGCGATCGGGCAGGTAGGCGACATGGGCCTTGCCGAGGAACGGCACCATGTGGTGCTCGCAGTGGGACTCGAGCCGGATGTCCCGGACGGTCACCATCTCGTCGTAGCCCTCGATCTCCTCGAAGGTCTTCGCGAGGATGTCTTCGGGGTCCTGGCCGTAGCCGGCGAAGAACTGCGCGTAGGAACGAACGACCCTTCCGGGCGTCTCGAGCAGCCCTTCACGCGTCGGATCATCACCCGCCCACGCGAGAAGGGTCCGCACCGCTGCCTCGGCTTCTGCCTGGGTCGGTCGTCGGGGCTGTTCCTTGGCTGGGCTCCCTGCCGAGGGATGGGCGGGAGCTGTTGCGCCCGAGTTCTCGTGACCCGCGTGGGTGTCTGGCTGTTCCGGCTCGCGGGGTCCTCTGTCTGCGCACACCGTGCTGTTCCTGGTCAGGGCTCTGGGTCCGGCCACGAACTCGGTCGAGAGGCTCATGGCGTGGCGTTCGGTCCGCCGGGCCGCGCGGATGCGGAGGCCCGACGTCGCGGAGTGTAGCCGAGGCGCGGGGCCGGGAGTACCGTGCGCGCCGCAGATGGTGATCCAAGTCCACGACTCGCTGTCCCGGACGCTGCAAGCGTTCGAACCGCTGGAGCCCGGTCGGGTCCGGCTCTACCTGTGCGGGCCGACGGTCTACGACGACTGCCACATCGGACACCTGATGGGGCCGGTGCTGTTCGACACGATCGCCCGCTGGCTGCAGGCCCGTGGCTACGAGGTCCGGTTCGTCAACAACATCACCGACATCGACGACAAGATCATCCGCCGGGCGCTGGCCGAGGGACGGGACTGGAAGGAGGTCGCCGAGACCTACACCGCCGAGTACTTCGACCTGCTCGGGACGCTCGGCGTCACGACGATCACCGACCATCCGCGCTGCACGGACTACGTCCCGCAGATGATCCGGTTCATCCGGGAGTTGATCGAGGCCGACCGGGCGTACGTCGCCGAGGACGGGGTCTACTACGACGTCCAGCGTCAGCACGGCTACGGCAAACTGTCCGGCCGCAACGTGGACGACATGATCGCGGGGGCGCGCATCGAGGTGCAGTCGTCGCTCCGTCATCCGGCCGACTTCGCCCTCTGGAAGTTCGCGAAGCCGGGCGAGCCGTCCTGGGAGAGCCCGTGGGGTGCGGGACGTCCGGGTTGGCACATCGAGTGCTCGGTGATGGCCAGCGAGCTGCTGGGGCCGGTCTTCGACATCCACGCGGGCGGGGAAGACCTGAAGTTCCCGCACCACGAGAACGAGATCGCCCAGAGCGAGGCGCACGGGGACGCGTACGCGCAGTGCTGGCTCCACAACGGCCTGATCCAGTACGGCGGCAAGAAGATCGCGAAGAGCGATCCGCGCATGCAGGACCCTGCGTTCGCGCAGCAGTTCCAGGCGCGTTGGCTCCTCGGTCACTACGGGGCACCGGCCGTCCGGTTCTTCCTGCTGCGCGGCCACTACCGCCGTCCGATCGACTTCGAGCCGCAGAACCTCGAAGCGGCGCGGACCGGCCTCGTCCGCCTGATGCGGCAGCTCGGGCCGCTCGGCGACGAACCCCTCGCCGGTGATCCGACCGAGGTGCTCGAGCGACCGCTCGAGGACGCCGAGCTGTCGCGGCTCCGCGCGCGGTTCTGCGCGGCGATGGACGAGGACTTCGGGACCGGGGAGGCGCTCGGTCACCTGTTCTCGGTCGCGCACCACGCGGGGCGGCTCGAGGGTGGCGCCCAAGAGGAGGCGCTCCGGCTGCTGCGCGATCTCGGGCGGGTGCTCGGCATGTTCGTGCCGGGCGATCTCGCGCTGCTCGAGCAGACGCGGCGCGGCGACGACGCGCTCGGGGCGGTCGTGCAAGCGCTGCTCGCGGTTCGGCAGGACGCACGCAGTCGCCGCGACTTCGCGACCGCGGACGCCGTCCGCGACGTGCTGGAGCAGGTGGGGCTGGCGATCCTGGACGGTGCGGAAGGCACGTCCTTCGAGGTGCGGACGCCGGGCGAGGACATCCTCGACCGGGTCCTCGACGCGGCGCTCGGCATCCGCCGGGATGCGCGCGCCCGGAGTGACTACGCGACGTCGGACGCGATCCGTGATCGGCTCGCCGAGGCTGGCGTCAAGGTCCTGGACAGTGCGGAGGGGTCGCGATGGGAGCTCGGATGATGCGTGCGGCTGCAGTTGGCTTCCTTGGCCTCGTCGCGACGAGCTGTTCGGTCGCGACCTACGGTGGCGGCGTCGGCCGGACCGATGTCGAAGAACCGGTGGTGGCGACCGCGTGGCAGGAGATCGGTCGGAGCGTCGAAGGTCGCCCGATCCGGCTGCGCACGATTGGCCACGGCGCACGCCGCGTGCTCTGGGTCGGCGGGATCCACGGCAACGAGATCGAAGGCACCATCGCGACCGATGAACTGCCGGCCGCGTTCGCGGCGACACAGGACCTCGCGGAGCGCGTCACGCTGACGATCGTCGAGGACATCAACCCCGACGGACGCGCCGCGCGGACCCGGGGCAATGCCCACGGGATCGATCTGAACCGCAACTATCCGGCTCGCAACTTCGCGGCGAGCCCGACGAACGGCGCCGAGCCGCTGTGCGAGCCGGAGTCCCGCGTGCTGCACGACCTGATCGTGCGCCTCGACCCGCACGCGGTGATCGTCGCCCACAGTTGGGGGCGGCGCGCCGACGGCCCGCCGTGCTTCATCAACTTCGATGGCCCGGCCGAGCATCTCGCGCGTCGCTTCGGCGAGCTGAGCGGCTACGCCGTGGTCCCGTCCGAGAACATCCACGGCACGCCGGGCTCGCTCGGTTCGTTCGTCGGCATCGACCGCCGCACGCCGATCCTGACCCTCGAGTACGAGCGCGGTCGGTCGCCGAGCCAGTGCTGGGCAGAGACCCGGGAAGCGATCCTCGCCGTGATCCGGGGAGAGACCGGGACCGGGTCGTGATCGCCGCGCTCGCGCTGCTGACGGTGCCGTTCCTCGTCCTCGAGGAACCGCCGCCCAGACCGCATCCCGGGCCTCCTGTCTACGTCGAGGTCTTCGTCGAACCCGAGCGCGTCGCCGTCCAGTTCACCGGCGAACAGAAGACGCTGGCGGCCTGGTTCGGCCTCGATCCCGAGCACGTCTTCGAAGCGCCGCTCTCGACGGCTGACCGTGACGTCCTGAGCGCGTCGGTGGCGGCGTTCCTCGCCGCGCACGAGCCGGTGCGCATCGACGGTGAGGCGGTCACCGCGAGGCTCCGGATCGAGGAGCTGGCCGTGCCTCCGGATGAGGTCACCGGCTACGGCGTGCCCGCGCTCCGCTTCATGGCGCGCTGCGACGTGCCGTCGTTGCCTCGCCAGGTCGAGCTGCGGTGGGACGTGTGGGAGGGCCTCGCGTGGTTCGATGCGGTCAAGCTGCCGGTGGTGTTCCGCTCGTTCGGCGAGGCGACGCTCGCCTTCCTGACGCCGGAAGAACCCGGTTACACGTGGCGGCCCGAGGTCGTGCGTCCGCCCGAGCCCGGGCCGCTCGCGGGCGTCGCACCGATCCGCACGGGCGGCCCCGAGCCTTGGCGCGTTCCGCTCGTGTCGCTGGGACTCGGCCTGCTGCTGCTCGGTGGCTGGGTCCCGCTGCGTCGAGCAGGCGTCGGGCTGCCGGTCCTCGGCGTGCTTGCGGTCAGCTTCGTCACGACGGGGTTCATCCTGCGCTCGACGGCGGTCTGGACCGCGGTCCCGCCCTGGAGCCCGGCGATCTCAGTCCCCGCGGAGGACGCGGCCGCGCGCATCTTCACCGATCTGCTCCGGAACGTGTACCGGGCCTTCGATGCACCCGACGAGAGCAGCGTCTACGACACGCTCCGCGTCTGTGTGACCGAGGAACTGCTCGATCAGCTCTACGGCGAGATCTACGAGAGCCTGATCCTGCGGGGAGAGGGCGGTGCGATGTGTCAGATCGAGGCGATCGAGTTCGGGGGAGGTGCGATCGACGTGGCTGCGTCGTACGAACCGTGGGACGTCGTTCCGGAGGATCACGAGGATGCGCCGTTCTTCCGTGCCCGGCAGTCCTGGACCGTGCGCGGGCGCGTCTCGCACTGGGGGCACGAACACAGCCGGGAGAATGCCTACGAGGCCGAGTACATCGTTCGCAACGATGGGGACGGTTGGCGGCTCGCGAGCTGTGAGATCCTCGACCACAGTCGGGTGGATCGGGACGGATGATGGGGGTGGCGTCGCAGTCCAGCGGGCCAGCCGTCGTCCGGGTTCGGGACCTGGAGTTCCGGTACGGGGAGTGCGGCTTCCAGGCACGGATCGACGCGTTCGACGTGGGGGCAGGTGAGCCCGTCGCGATCGTCGGCCCCAGCGGATCGGGAAAGACGACGCTCTTGCACCTGCTCGCCGGAGTCCTCGTCGCGGACTCTGGGCAGATCGAGGTGGCGGGTGCCGACGTGACGGCACAGAGCGAATCGGAGCGACGGCGGCACCGACTCGAGAACCTCGGGCTCGTGTTCCAGGAGCTCGAGCTGCTCGACCACCTGGATGTCCTCGAGAACATCCTCCTGCCCTACCTGATCGGGCGTGGGGCTGATCGTTCGGCGCCGACCAGGGCCGAAGACCTCGCGGCACGCAGCGGCCTGGGCGACCTTCTGCGCCGTCGCCCCCGCGACCTCTCGCAGGGTGAGCGTCAGCGCGTGGCCGTCTGCCGTGCGCTCGTGACGGGTCCGCGCCTGATCCTGGCCGATGAGCCGACCGGGAACCTGGATCCGCACACGACCGCCCGTGTCGTCGACCTCCTCCTCGGACATGCCGAGGCCATCGGGTCGGCCGTCGTCATGGTGACCCACGACCACGGCCTGCTCGGGCGCTTCCGCCGGGTCTTCGACCTCGGCACCGGAGGCTTCCGATGAAGACCTGGTTGCTCGCGCGTCGCTCCTTGGCCTACGCCCGGGTCCGCACGACGGTGCTGTTGGTCTCGGTGGCGCTGACGGCCCTGCTGCCACTCGCCGTGGAGGGGCTGCTCGGCGCGGT
>JBEAPQ010000093.1:0-4386 GCA_041164325.1 Planctomycetota bacterium
TCCGGCAGCTCGACGCGGAGCGCCGCGTCGTAAGCGCTACCCGCGGCGGGCAGGGCAGGCTGGACCGGGGCCCCGGTCGAACCCGTCGCGCAGGCGCCGACGAGGACCAGAAGGGCGGACAGGGTCGGGATCGGGGTCTTCATCGAGGGGTCGGGAAGGTGCTGACCAGCCGCCGGGGGGAGCGACTTTCGGGCCAGCGGAGCGGCTGCTGCGCCAGCGACGCGCCTCCCAGGCAAGGTCCGTGCCACGACGCGCATCCGGCCCCCCGGGCGGGTCACGAGCCTCCCCGGACGGCCGACTCCAGGACCCGGCGTTCCCGAGCCGGAACCACTGTCACGCATTCGTCACATCGCCGGTGCGCATGAGGTCGATCGTCCCACACCAGCACCCGCCGGGCAGGAGGCGCCGCCCCGGCAGCCGAACCAGCCGGGCCCAGGCCTCTCCGTCACACCACGAACGGTCGAGAACGAGGTTACGGACGCGGAACCAGGGAGCGGCTGCCGCCGGATCAGGTCTCCGGAGCGTGAAACCGTGGACGGCCGCGAGATCCACGTCGGAGTCGAGGTCCTCGGGGGCGACGACCCCGTGGTCGCGAGCCACGGCCGTGCACTCCCTCCGCAGCCGCTCGGCCCCGACTTCCGGCAGGCCGAGGGATGCACAGGCCTGCGAGCAACCGAACCAGGGCGCGACCCGGGCGATGTAGTCGACAGCGAGGAAAGGGTCGCCGAGGTCGATAGCCAGCCCGTCCACAGCCTCGAGCATCCTCCCGGTCTCGCGCGGCGAGACGGCGACGGCCTCGAGCTGCACCCCGGTTCCGCGCCGCGCCAGGCGGAGCAGCAGCGGTGCGGGCCCGCCGGGGCCCCTCGCGATCGCCACGCCGAACGCGTGTTCGGCTCCCGCGAGCAACGACGCGAGCGCCCTCACCTCGAGCACGGTCCGCGGATCGGACAGGCCGCGCAGACAGTCGGCGAGGACCGCGACGTCGCGCCAGAGATCGACGAGCGGCAGCCCCCTCCCCAACCTCGTCAGGAGCGCGCGCGCCGTCTCGCCCGCGTCACCACCGAGCGACCACGCGCCTGGACCGACTGCCGACGGGAGCCCGCGTGGGGAAGGGAGTTCGGGTCGCTCCGCGATGTCGGCGCGCACGCGGTGCCAGGCCGCCCGCGCGAACTCGGCCGCCCAACGCTGCCGACCGGGGCTCTCGGCGAGAATCCCCACCGCGTGGGCGAGCCCCGCCGCATCGACGACCGCACCGGTCGGCAGCAGGCGGAGCGCGCGCGCGGCGCGCGCCACCGACTGCTCGGCGGACAGGTGGCGCTGCGCGAGCGCAACACGCTGCTCGCCCACTCTTCCGTCCGCGAAGCGACGCAGCGCGCCGGCGTGGATCTGGCTCCAGCACGCGGCATGCTCGGCGAACGCGGACCAGACGCCATGCGCGGCGCGCGCCAGCTCTTGGCCTCCGGACAGCATGTGTCCTTCCACGGCTGCGGGAACGCCGGCCTGCGTCGCCGAAACGCGATCCGGACAAGCCGCCGTGGACCCGGGCACGGCTCCACCCCGTTCCCGCGGACCCGATCAGCCGCCGAGCGGGATCTCGATCGGAGCGAAGTCGATCGCGTCGCAGGCCGTCAGGTAGTAGCGGATGCCGCCCGCCTCGCCCTGGAAGCCGTAGCGGTGGTCCTTGCCGTGCAGGTGGCCGTAGATGCACGCCTCGACCCCGGCTTCTTCCAGGAGCCCGACCGCTTCGGTCACCCGACCGTCCGCGTAGCGGGGCGGATAGTGGATCAGAGCGATCGTGCGGCTCCCGCCGAGCTTGCGGCCGGCCTCGATCGACAGCCGCAGGCGTTCGACCTCACGCCGGTAGATCTTCTCGGCTCCTTCACCCGCCCACGGCGCCTCCGGCGGATCCCAGAGCCGTGCGCCGACCACCACGGTGCCGTCGTCGAGCCGGACGGCGCTGCAGTGCAGCGGCGTCACCGACGGGTGCAACGCGCGCCGCACCTTCGAGAGCGTGTCCCACCACGTGCAGTGGTTGCCCTTGATCAAGACCTTCTTGCCAGGGCGCTCGCCGAGCCAGTCGAGGTCCGGCTGTGCCTCCCGGAGGTTGAGCCCCCACGACGTGTCACCGCCGACCAGGACCCAGTCCTCGGGTCCGATGCGCGCATCCCAGCTCGCCTGGATCCGCGCCGCGTGGTCGACCCAGTGGTCGCCGAAGACGTCCATCGGCTTGTCGACGCCGAAGCTCAGGTGGAGGTCGCTGATTGCGAAGAGGCGCATGGGAGGGGTGCGGGCCGCGCAGAGGGTCGCCGCGGCCCGGGCAGCCCGCAACCCCGGTCCTCGGGAACTCGCCGGAGCACCTCGGAAAAGGGCGCGGGGAACCTCGATCGCCTGCCATCGCACGGACCGCGTTCGCCGGGACCCGGCAAGAAGTGCCGATCCATCGGTACCAACGGCTCAACCCGGCCGCTCGCCGCGGTCGATGAACGGACCGTCGGATGGATCGAACGGAAGCCAGCAGCACGACGAGACCCGATCGCGGCGCGGTCCCGGGAGGGAGCCGTTGACCGCCCTCTCGCCACGGGTCCGTCGCGGACAGGCGGCCCGCAACGCGCTGGTGGAGCAGTATCTCCCGCTCGTCCGCCACGTCGTGGCACGCCTGCCCGTGACCCCACCGCGGGGCATGGACCGTGATGACCTGAACGGCGCGGGCGTCTTCGGACTGATCCATGCCGCGTCGACCTGGGACGAGAGCCGCGGCGCGTCGTTCAAGACGTTCGCCTACACGGCCATCCGGGGTGCCGTCCTCGACGAGATCCGCAAGCACGACCCGGTGTCCCGTCCGCGGCGCGAGCGGCTCCGCGAGTTCGACCGGGCGTCCGCCACGCTCCGCGAGACCCTCGGCCGCACGCCGACGATCGAGGAGATCGCGGACTTCCTCGACGTCCCGGCGTCCGCACTCGAGGCAGACCTCGACATCCTGCACGGTTCCCGCACCGTCTCGATCGAAGACCTGGCCGGCACCGGGAGCCACGGGGAAGAGGCCTCCGGCGACGTGCCGGACGAACATGCGACCGACGAGCCCTACGAACTCGCCGCGCGTCGCGACCAGGTCGATGCGCTCGCGGCCGCGATCGCGGACCTGCCCGAACAGGACCGGCGCGTCGTGGTGCTGTACCACCACGAAGGCCTGTTCCTCAAGGAGATCGGCGACATGCTCGGCGTGACCGAGTCCCGCGTCTGCCAGATCCTGTCGCGTGCCACGAAGCGGCTCCGCACCCGCCTGCAGGGCAGCGAAGACTGACGCGGACGACTGGCGTGACGTCGGGGGGTGACCCGGCCATGATGCCGGGCCCGGAGGTCCAGCCCATGCACGTGTGCCGCCCGTTCGTCCTGGCCGCCCTGGTCGCGGTCTTCGCCGTTCCCCGAGCCACAGGCCAGAAGGCCATCCCCCTGCCGCAGCTCGGACTCGAGGTCCAGCCGCCGAAAGGCTGGGTCCAACTGCCTGCCGACCCGCTGGATCGTGGCCAGTGCGCGCTCCTGCTCTGTGGAACGAAGGCCCTGACCACGCGCGCGCGCGGCCCCGCCCAGCTGCCGCGGATGCGCGTGATGTTCTTCGCCGCGGGCGCGGACGCTGCGGGTGAGACCGTGGACGGCCTGCCGCGGCGTTCGCCGTTCCGCGACTTCGAGGACTTCGTGCGGCGCGGGCTCGGCAAGGACGCCAAGGTGACGTCGCGTGAAGCAGGTCGCGCCGGAAAGCTCGAAGGACGCCGCTTCGTCGCCGAGGTCCCGAACGCCGCCGGTGACCGCACGGTCCTCGGACTGACCGCTTCGATCGACGGCGGCGAAGTCTGCATCGCCTGCGACATCCTGACCGAGCACGTCGACAAGGAGCGCAAGGAGCTCGAGCGCGCCCTCGACGGCATCGCAGTCGTCGACGTCGACGCAGGCGGAGCCCAGCGCCCCGTCGCCCCCTGGGTCTCGGACGCGACCGCCTGGGCTGGGATGGACGCCGCGGCCCGGGACACCGCGCGGAAGGCGTTCGCAGAGCAGGCGGCTGCGTTCGACGCCGAGGCGCCAGGGGCTGGCTTCAAGCTCCAGAAGCACAAGGTCTGGACCGTCGTGAGCGCCGCGGACGCAGGATTCACGAAGAAGGCCGTCGCGGCCGCCGACGCCGCGCGCGCCTGGTGCGAGACCCACCTCGGCGCGATCTCGGACCGCACACTCGCGCCCGCCACCCTGCGCATCCTGGCGGGTCCCGAGCAGCTCGCCGCACACGGCGCGGGCTATCCGCAGAGCGAGTACGCGCCGGACCGACGCGAGCTCCTGTTCTTCGAGGACCCCAACGCCGGCACCAGCGACGGCTACGGCCCGCTGTTCCGCGCCGTC
>JBEAPQ010000094.1:0-4219 GCA_041164325.1 Planctomycetota bacterium
CCGCAGGAACTTCAGCCAGCCCTCCGGGAACCGGGCCATCGCCCAGACCGAGAAGCTCCAGGCCTTGAGGCGGACGTCGGCCGGGAACTTCGACAGCTCGGTGCGGGGCACGACGTCGAGCGGGACGTCGGTGCGCGCCAGCGCCTGGTTGCGCATCTCGCGCATCCACCAGTTGGCTCCCTCCGGGAGCGCCTTCTTCGAGTCGGCCTCGGTGCCCTTCGGCTCGGCGCCGTAGCGCGTCTTGCAGGTCGACTTCAGGAACCAGGTCGCGGCGTGGTGGGCGCCCTCGAGCAGGCCCGCGTTCGCGCCGCCCCCCTGGCTCAGGCCGTAGTGGACCACGTGTGCGATCAGGTGGTCGTGCATGTAGGAGGGCATGCCCTCCGTGGCGACCTGACACGTGCCGCCGCCGTTCTGGAAGATCAGGTTCGCGTACTTGCCGCGGAGGTCGGGGACGAGTTCAGGGTTCATCTCCTTGAACTTCTCCATCTCCAGGCTGGTCCACAGGTAGGCGATCCACTTCCAGCCCTTCATCTGCGCGACCGCGTTGCGCATCACGGCCTTGTCGCCACCCGTCGCATACTCGAGGAACTCGAGCGCGCGCTCGCCCCACTGGACGACGTCGTCCGCGTTGGACTGCGTGCCGCGGACGAACACCGTGAAGTTCTTCGTCCGCGCGCCGTAGAACTCGAGGCCCGTCCGCTGCAGCGGCTCGGGGATCTCGGTGACGGGCTGCGGGTCGTAGGTCTTCTTGGCGAGCATGAGCGCGAAGGTCTCGATCTCCTTCATGCGCCCCATGAACGCCACGTCCTCGGCGTCCCCGTAGTACTCGAGCGTCCCGTCACTCCACGGCTCGTGGCCGAGGGCTTCGTGCGCCTCCTTGTCGAACGGGTTGTAGAGGATCGCGCGGCGCAGGTGGTCGGCACCCTCGGCCAGGTGGGTTCCCTGGGCCTTCATCATCGCGAGGCCGAGGGTGCGGTGTTCGACGCCGAGCTTCTCGCACGTCGCGCGCCACTCCTGGTCGAGCTCGAACCGACCCTTGCGGTCGGCCTTGTCGGCCCAGTCCCGGCGCTTCTTCGGCGGGATCAGCCGCCACTCCTCCTCCTTCTTGTCGAACTCGTAGTCGAGTGCCCGCCGGACCGTCTTGTTGTCCGGGTCGTACTCGGCGATGACCAGCTCGAAGGCGCTGCGCTCCATCGGGCCGTGCTTCTCGGACTTCGCCTTGCGGGCGAAGCCCGTCAGCAGCGTCGTCGCCTTCTTGACCAGCGCGGCCTCTTGCTCGGCGAACGGGTCGGCGGCGTCCTGGCAGGGCAGGGTCGCACCGAGGACGAGGGCGCCCAGGAGGGAGAGGAGGGGTCTTGGGGTCATGGTGTCTGCGGGGACGCGGGTCGGCGTCCGGATGCCCGGAATCCGGGTGCGGATTTCGGGCCGATGCTACGCGCGTCGAGCCCGTGCGGCTCCCCCTTCCTTCGCTGGCGGGACCTCGTGGGGGCGGTCGCGTCCCAGAATCGTGATTCGCCGCGCGGGTCGGCTCGACGGGGTAGGCGGACGGTGGTGCGTCTGGCACCATCGGCAGCGCGAACGCGTCGCAGGACGTGGGCCGACCAACACTCCTCGACCGCAATCCCTCGAACCAGACGATGAAGCGCCCCGGGATCCTCGCTGCCGTCTGTGTGCTCGGCGCATCGGCCCTCTACCTCCTGATGTCGTCCGCTCCGGGAGGCACTGACGCCCCGCTCGGGGCGCTGCCCATCGAAGCTCCCGCCGCCCGCGGTGACGTCCGGCCGGCGGAGGGTTTCGGGCGCGACCCGGGTCGTCCGTTCGACGCGGATGGCGACGACGGGGGCGGCTTGGGTCGCTTCGCCGTCGAGTTCGACGACGACCCGGCTTCGGACGGTCTCCGGCTGCGGCTCGTCGACACGGTCGCCGGGCGCCCGGTCGTCGGCGCGACGGTCCGGCTGTCGGAGGACCTGGGTTGGCGAGGACGATGGGGAGACAATCTCGCCCGCGGTCTCGCTGCCCTCGACGAGCGGAGCGTCGAACGGACGAGCGGCGCGGACGGCACCGTCACGCTGCCGGCCTTCCGCCGCCAGGCCCTCGTCGCGGCCGAGTGGGAAGGCATGTTCGGAGCCCGGGTCCTCGCGGCGGACGAGTCGGAGCCGGTTCTCGAACTCCAGATCGATCGCACGGTGGTCGTCCGCGTCGTCGACGGGGTGGGGCGTCCGCGGTCCGACGTCGAGGTCGCGCTCGCGGTCGATCTGCTGCAGAACATCGACGAGCGGGCGACCGAGACCAGTGATGCGCAGGGACTGGCCACGTTCCGGCACGTCCAGATGCTGCAGCGCCAGCGACCGGCGGTGGACGCCAGCCGAGCGGCCAACGTCATCAACCTCTCCAACCAGATTGCGGTCCTCGAGAGCAACCCGGCCAGCGGGCAGTTCACGATCCGGTTCGGCAACGCGCAGCCCGAGCCCGCCGCAGGTCGCGAGATCCGTCAGCTGCGCGACGAACTCCGCAACGCGCAGCGCGAGATCTGGGTCGAGACCGCGCGGCGCCGCAGGACCAACGACTCCCAGGGCGGCAGCGCGGCAGCGCCCCCAGGGCCGATCGACTACGCCGACTTCCTGATCTACGCGCACGTCCCTCAGGTGACCCCGTCGATCCTGCGCTATGCGGCCAACGCCCTGCCGACGGGCATCGTCGACCTCGGGATCGGTGCTGTCGGGGCGATGGAGTTCCGACTGCTCGGCCCCGGTGGGACGCCACTCGCGTCGCCATGCCGCGTCGAGGTCAGGCGGAGCGAGTCGAGCCCGCTGCCGGGCTCGGTCGAGCCGGGGCTCGCTGCGGCGCTGCGTCGGACCCGGGGAGCTGCAGCCGACAAGCCGCTCGGAGCCGAGTCGGCCCTCGTGGCGCCCGTCGGTGCAGGGGGGCTCGTCGACGTGCTGGTGCGGTTCGCGGACCGGGACTTCGCGTTCGACCAGAAGGACGTTCCCGGCCCGTCCAGCGACGAGACCCGCGTCGTCGACCTCGTCGTGCCCGATTGGTTCACGACCGTCACCGGGCGCCTCGTGGATGCCAACGGCGCTCCGCTCGGCGGTCAGCCCGGCGAGTTCCTGATCTCCGGCGTCAAGGGACGGATCGAGGGTGAGCCCCTCGTCGCCGACGAGGACGGGCGCTTCGAGCTGCCGCTGCGCCTCCGTGGGCCGCTCGGTCCCTACACGCTCGAGATCCAGAGCTGGTTCGAAGCGGAAGTGCCGGCCGGCGCCCTCGTCGCCCTGCCCGAGCTCCAGTCGGGGCGACGGCACGAGATCGGTGACGTGAGGCTCGACGCACTGCCGGTCCTCGTGGCGGGGACGGTGCGCGACGACCGCGGCCAGGTCGTCGCAGGCGCATCGATCCAGCTCCAGAGCTGGAACCCCGGCGTCGGGGCATCCGGCGGCTACACGGACGTCGCCTACGTGCGCGGTCAGGCTGGGGAGGACGGGACCTACCGCTTGCACGGAGCCGCGCGCGCCGACCGCGTGCGCGTGGTCGTCCGGCAGCGGGGCCACGCGGCGGCGGTGTCGGGCGACCTGCCGTTCGGTGGGCGCTACGACGCGGTGCTGGTGCGCGAGGGTGGCATCGTCGCCCAGGGGTTCCTGCCGGACTGGACGCCGCGGGGTGCGGTCGAACTCGCGGTGTTCCGCGATGGACAGGTCGTGCGCCGGGATGCGGTGCGCGCCGGGGGAGACGGTCGCTTCCGGCGTCCTCTCGGCGGATTCGCTCCGGGCCGCTACGAGCTCGCGTACACGCTGCGGGGCTACGGCGACCTCGGCGATCGTCAGATCGTCGACGTCGAGCCGGGTGGTTACACCGACGCTCCGGAGCTGGACTTCCGCGACCGGCTGTTCCGATTCGTCGTGATGCTCGTCGACGCCGCCGGCCAGCCGCAGGGTGATCCCGGCTCGCCGCTCCTCGCCGAGGTGGTCGGAGCAGACGGGCAGCGCTCGTGGTCGGCCTTCACCTGGCGCGGTGGTCAGGCCGAGTTCTACGCGCCGCAGCGCGTCGTCTCGGTGGTGGCGATGGGGCCGGGCCGTGCACCGGTCCGGACCGACATCGTGCCGGGTGAATCCAAACTGACGCTGAACGGCCTCCAGCCGGTCGAGATCTCGCTGCCGGGCCTGCGCGCGATGGTCGGTGAGCGTCGCGTCCGCGTGTCGCTCGTCTACGACGGCGACACGGG
>JBEAPQ010000095.1:0-7557 GCA_041164325.1 Planctomycetota bacterium
AGCTTCTCGCGCTCCTCTTCGATGAGCTTGCGGCGCGAGACGACGATGTTCATCCGCTCTTCGTCGATCTTGATGATCCGCGCGCGGACGTGCTGACCGATCCACTCGCCGATGTCGCCGACGCGACGGATGTCGACCTGCGACGCCGGCAGGAACACCGGCACACCGATCTCGACGAGGAGGCCACCCTTGATCTTCTTGACGATCTCGCCTTCGACGACGTCGCCTTCCGAGTGGGTCTCGATGATCTTCTCCCAGCCACGGATGCGATCGGCCTTCCGCTTGCTGAGTTCGATGTAGCCGTCTTCATCGTCGATCGCCTCGACGAGGCACTCGACTTCCATGCCCGGATGCACCGCTTCCGGGTTCTCGAACTCGTCGAGAGGAATGCGCCCTTCGGACTTGTAGCCCGCGTCGACGAAGACGGTGCCGTCTTCGAGGATGCGGATGATCTTGCCCTTGACGATCGCGTTGGGGGCGACGTCACCGACCGTGGAGCCCATGGCGTCCGCGAGCTGCTCCTCGGTCGTCTGACCGAGCGCCTGGCCGATCAGCTGGTCGAGCTGATCGAGGTCCATCGCGAACTTCTTGACGAGTTGCTTGCCGTGCATGAAACGAAGAGGGTCAGACCCAGGAATGGGCGACCCGGTTGGGAAAGGAGAACACCGCGGGCCGGACCGTCCGGACAGCGGCAGGGACGAAGGAAAAGGGGAAAGGAAAGAACGGGAGCGGAGCGAGGGAGCGGATCAGCAAGAGATCGCTCCCTCCTCGGCGGGTGTGTGGGACGGAGACGCCGCTCCCTGGGGAGCCAGGCGCGCACGCGGTTCGCCGGCGAGCGCGGCGACCCGCACTTCGAGGGTCTCGATGCCCCCACGGTCCATCACGGCCGCGGCGGACATCGGCTCGCCGTAGCGGATCGTGATGCGGGCCGGACGGGGGAATCCACGTCCTCGGCCGAGCGCCGCGAACGAACCCTCGATGCCCACCGGGATCACCGGGACCGGGGCGCGCTTGAGGACCAGGAGGGCGCCCCGCTTGAAGGGCGCGACCTGCCCGTCGGGCGAACGCGTGCCTTCCGGGAAGATGCAGACGACCTTGCCCGCGCGGAGCGCGGCCACCGCGCCTTCCAGACCCTCCCGGGGCGATCCGTCGCGGTCGACGAAGATCACGCCCAGAGCGGAGAGGTAGCGGTGCGCCAGTCCGACCTTGCCCAACGTCGAGCGAGCGAGGAAGTGCACCGGACGCCGCAGCCCGCATCCGACGATCGGAGGATCCAGGTAGCTCGCGTGGTTGGCGACCAGGAGGACTCCGCCGGCCGCCGGGATGTTCTCGCGGCCGAGCGTGCGCTTGCGGTTGTAGAGCCCGAGCCAGAACCGGGCGACGAGGCGCGAGGCGCCGTAGACGAGGCGGTTCAAGCTGCGCCCTCCCCCACACCGCGGACGCGCGCGACGATCTGCGCAACCACATCGCCGATCGTCAGGCCGGTGGTGTCGATGCGGACCGCATCATCCGCGCAGCGAAGAGGAGCGATCTCCCGCTCGGCGTCCGTCTGATCCCGCGCGGCGATCTCGGCCTCGATCTCCGCGGCGGAGGCAGCGCGACCCCGCGCCGCGAAGTCCGCGAGCCGGCGCCGCGCGCGCTCGGCGACGCTGGCATCGAGGTAGAACTTGAAGCGCGCCTCCGGGAAGACGGCGGTGCCCATGTCACGGCCCTCGCAGACCATCGGGCCCCGCTCGGCGAACGCGCGCTGCAGCTGGAGCATGGGCTCACGCACCGCGCGCAGCGCGGCGACGCGGGAGACCGCGGCGTCGACCCTGGGCGTGCGGAGCTCGTCCCCCAGCGCGCGTCCGTCCACCGTCACTGCGCCCTGGGCATCGAGCCCGAACGTGCGAGCCGCGAGGACGTCGCACGCAGCGGCTTCGAGCTGGTCGAGGCTCTCACCCTCCGCGCAGACCAGCAGGTCCGACGAGGACGCCTCGGACAGAAGCACCCACGTGACCGCCCGGAACATCGCGCCGGTGTCGAGGTGCGCCATGCCGAGCTGCTCGGCAACCGCCCGCGCGACCGTGCTCTTCCCCGCCCCGGCCGGGCCGTCGATCGTCACGACCGACGCGCGCGTCCGTGGGGACGCTGCTGGGATCTCGGGGCTTGGGGTCATGGGAACGGGGAAGGTCCAGGGCGGCGCCGCAGCCGCCCGGCCGAGGTCCAACCGGACTCGGAGGGGCGAAGAGGGTAGCTCCACCGCCCCCAGGCGTCCATCCCGTCCGCGGAATCCGGCTTCCCGGGGATCTCCGCCCCCCCTCGAGACCGACGGCAAGGTCGGTCCGCGGGCGCCGGGGTGCCTCGGTCGCAACGGCCCTCAACCGATCGGACGCGGGGGGAACGCCGCGACCAGTTCCCCGCCGGCAGCCACCGGTTCCAGCCCGCGCGGACCGGCCTCCAGATGGACACCCGCCTCGTCGAAGGCCGGGAGGACGAGCAACGTCCCGGCGCCTCGCCACGGCGCGTGGCGAGCCGCGCGGTGCACGTGTCCGCAGACGAGCACGTCGGCACCCGAGATCCGGAACGCCGCGTCGATGCCGGCCGCCGCGAGGTCGGTGCGTGCCGGGTCGTGGGCCGTGACGACCGCCTGGCTCCGGACACGGACGCGCCCCCCCAGACGCAGGGCCGCCCGCGCAGGGAGGACCCGGGCCAAGAGGCGGACCGGCCAGCTCCGGAGCACGCGCTTGGCGCGCTGATAGCCGACGTCGCGGAGGCAGAGCTCGTCCCCGTGGAGCGCGAGCACGGACTGCCCGCCCACGTGGAAACGGAGCCCACCAGGGACCACCCGGGCCCCGGTGGCCGCGGCGAAGTCCTTCCCCAGGAGGAAGTCCCGGTTGCCGTGCAGGACCGTGCACGACACGCCGGCGTCGGTCGCGCGGCGCAGCGCAGAGACGACCTCCGACCAGCCCGGGGCAGAGAGCTGGGCAGGGGCGACGTAGAGATCGAAGAGATCCCCGAGGATCAAGACCCGCGTCCGGCGAGGCTCGCCTGCGGCGGCACGCTCCAGGACGGCACGCAGGTGGGCGAGCACCGGAGCTGCGCCGGGTCCGGCGTGGAGGTCCGACAGCAGGATCGTGCGCGTGCGCTCGTCGTCGTGCGCGTCGAAGACCCGCGTGCCCAGGATGCGCTGCGTCACGTGTCCACCACCTCGAGGAACAGCGGTTCGAACACACCGAGCTCGGCCCGGAACCAGCCATCCACACGTTCGAGTTCGACGCCTCGGAGGGCATCCCTGACCCGGGCCGCCCCCGCGATCGCAATCTCGATCGGACGAGGCCCGGCGCGCTGCAGCGCCGCCAGGACCTCGGGCGCGCCCAGGCAGTCGAGCCGGATCGCGATCACCGGATTGCCACCCGGCTTGCCGAGACGGACGCGCTCGACGCAGGTCGGCAGGCCTTCGCCCCGGACGACCACCTTTGGCCCGACCCCTGCGGCCTCCAGAGCGCGGCGCACCCGCGCGCGGAGATCCCGCGCCGGAGCCACCCGCCGCGGATCGAGGCGCAGCCCCGCGTACTCGACGACGGCGAGATTCAGATACGTGGACCGACCCCGACCGACCCGCGCCTCCAACTGGACCCGCGGTGGCTCGCCCGTGGCCAGCACTTCGCCGAGCACCCCTTCGGTCGCGGGTTCGGCGAGGCCGACTCCGGTGCGGAGGCGAACGCCTCGGCCGACGGAGGCGTTCCGGACCGCCGCGTCGTCGCGCAGCAGGGAACGACGCCGGATCCCGAACAGGGCGTCGAGCGCACCCGCATCACGCAGCCGGAGATCCGCGTCGTAGACCCCGGTGCCGTGATCCGCGAGCACGTGCCCACCGCCGCGCACGAACGCACGGATCGAGGCGGCATCCGCATCCGAGAGCGCGAGCACCGCAGGCAGGATCAGGATCGCAGGTGGGCTGGTCCGGAGGCGCTCCACGAGGCCTCCTGCATCCACGAAGTCCGGAGTCACCCCGAGGTCGTCCAGGATCTCGACCCAACTCTGCCGGGCCTGCGAAGACGTGCCGTGCCGCGCCTCGTAGCTCGACAGCCGCTTCGGCCAGGTGCGCCCGTCCTCCCACGAGTCGAACATCCAGTGCGCCCGCACCGAGGGCCGCGACTCGACGAGCAGCACGCCCGGGTCACGGGCCTCGACCCGCGCTGCGCAGAGGTCCATGACCGGTGCGAGGCGCTCGAACGCCTCGGCGACGCGCTGGCCGTACTCGGTCGGCACCCCGTCCGCTCCGCAGACGTCACGGCCCTGGTAGACGATCACACCGTCCAAGCCGTGGGCGAGCAGGCTTCCGAGCTCTCCGCGCAGCCGCACATCGACCTCGTCGGGCGCGCAGCCGAACAGCGTGGCGACCTCCAGCGCTCCGGGGCGGGACCACGCCCGGCACAGGTCACGGAGCCCCACGAGATCGTAGGCCTCGTAGAAACCCATCGATGGCATCAGCGCCGCGACGTCGTGGCCGCCGAACGCCGTCGGCGCCTGCATTCCGGTGAGGCCGACCGGGAGCCCTGGACGGGCCTCGTCCGCGGCGCGGGCCGCGACGGCGACGGCTTCGGCAAACAGCCGATCACAGAACGCCAGCTGGTCGTTCCACGGCGCGAGGTTCGAAGGCCAGCCGGGCCCGACCAGCTCGCGCGCGCGGATCTGCTCGGTCGTCCACGGCTCGACGGCACCGAAGTCCGGATACGACGTCCCCCAACGCCGGTTGAGGGCCGCGACGTCGCCGCCGCTGCGCGCGGCGAGCGCCGCGCGGAACGCGGTCACGAACGTCGGCGAGGCGCAGATGTCGAGCGGGTTGGAGCGCCGCGTCGCCGAGGCCTCATCGCCGAGCGACGCGCCGAGGGCGCGTCCTGCGCCCCCGAGCCCACGCCGCACCTCCGCACCCAGCTGCGCCAGGACCGCCGGGTCCGCGAGGCAGGTCGGTCGCGCGAGCAGGGATTCCTCGCGTGTGGCGAGATAGCGCTCGAACAGCGGCTGCCACGCGGCGTCGCGGAGTTCGAGGATGCCCTTGCCAGCGACCTGGTCGACGTAGTGCTGCAGCCCCGCAGCGCGCGCCGGGGCTGGGTCCACGCCGCGCGACAGGGCAACGGCCGTGAAGCCGAGGTCCCGGATGCCCTGCCAGTAGCCTTCCTGGACGGTGCCCGGGCTGCCGATCCAGAGGATGCGCTCGAAGCCGGACCACTGCTGCTGTGCGCGCAGCGGCGACGTCGCGCCGCAGAACAGCAGCATCGCTGCGACGATCTGCGACAGCGACCGAACGCAGTCCACGGCGCTGCAACGCAGACTCACTCGATCCCGTAGTCCTTCAGCTTCTCCCACAGCACCTTCCGACTGATGCCGAGGACCGAAGCTGCCTTCGTGCGGTGCCCACCGACCGAGCGGAGGACCTTGCGCAGATGTTCGCGCTCGGCCTGGACCAAGACTTCACGGAGCGACTTGAGATCCGTGGGCGGCTCGAGCGCCGCGCGCCGCGTCTTGTCGACGGGCAGCAGGTGCTCCTTCTTGAGGATCGTCGATCCGCCGGCCATCGCGATGGCCTGGGCGACGTGGTTCTCGAGCTCGCGGACGTTGCCGGGCCACGCGTAGCCGCTCATCGCCTCGAGCACGTCGGTCTTGACGGTGAACGACCGCCCCTGACCGAGCTTGTGGACGAAGTGCTGCGTGAGCAGCGGCACGTCGCCCTCCCGCTCGCGCAGCGGCGGGAGATCGATCGGAACGACGTTCAGGCGGTAGTAGAGGTCCTCGCGGAAACCTCCCTTCTTGACCAGGTCGATCAGCGGGACCTTGGTCGCCGACACGACGCGGATGTCGACGTGCAGCGTTTCCTCCCCGCCCACGCGCTCGAAGGACCGCTCCTGGATCACACGCAGGAGCTTGACCTGCGTCTGGAGCGGCATGTCATCGATGTCGTCGAGGAAGATCGTGCCGCGGTTCGCGAGCTCGAAGCGACCACGCCGCAGTTTGCCGGCATCGGTGAACGCGCCGCGCTCGTGCCCGAAGAGCTCCGTCTCCAACAGCGTGTCCGGCAGCGCCCCGCACGACAGCGCGACGAACGGAGCATCCCGGCGCGCGCTGAGCTGGTGCAGGGCCCGCGCAATGCACTCCTTGCCGGTCCCGCTCTCACCCTGGATCAGCACCGACGCGTCCGTCGGCGCCACCGTGCGGACGATGCGGAACACATCCTCCATCCGCCGACTCCGGCCGATGACGCCGGGCAGACCGCCCGCTCCGTCCAGCGCCGCGCGCAGCTGACGGTTCTCGTCGAGCAACGTCCTGAACTTGCCGATGCGGGCGATCCGATCGACCACCTGCTCGTTGAGGAACGGCTTCTGGATGTAGTCGTCCGCGCCCAGCCGCATCGCCTCGACCGCATGCTCCACGGTCGCGAACGCGGTCATGACGAGCACCTCGGTTCCGGGCCGGGCCTCCTTGGCGGCCGCCAGGACCTTCAGTCCATCCGCCCCCGGGAGCCGGACGTCGGTGATCACGCAGTCGAACGCCTCTTCGTGCAGCCGCTCGATCCCGCGGGCCCCGTCGGCCTCGTGGACGACCTCGTGGCCCGCGGCCTCCAGGTCATCCAGGAGCGTGACCGCGATGGACTTCTCGTCCTCGACCAGCAGGATCTTCATGCTGCGCGCCCGGCCTCCGCCGTCACTCCGGGATCGGCCCCGACTCTCCGCCCGTGTAGCGCTCCCGGCGGAACGTCTCGACGCGGTTGCCGCCCGCTTCCATCGCCCACTCGAGGGCCATTTCGGCCTGCGAGAGCAGCGTGTCGAAGAACAGCGTGTCGCGATCCTCGCAGGCGGCGATGCCGAGACTCAGCGTCAGCTCGACGTCGGTGCCCTCGAGCTCGAGGCCCGTGAACGCCTGCCGAATCCGGTCCGCGACGATGAACGCCGACTCGGCGTCGGTATGCGGCAGCACGGCCAGGAACCCGTCATCCTCGACCATGCCGAGGTGGTCGTGGTCCCGGGTCTTCTCGGCCACGAGGCGCGCCAACTCCCGGTGGATCGACTCCCGGAACTGGCTCGGGCTGACGCCGAGGTAGCCGAGCTGGACCCGGTCGGGCTTCATCAGCAAGCAGGCCAGCGGGTAGCCGTAGCGCCGCGCCCGGCTGAACTCGGTCTTCATCAGGTGCAGGATCTGCGCCTGCGAGAAAGGGGCCCTGGAGATCGGCATCTCCCGGGATCGCTCTCCCGGGCGGCTGCCTCCCTTGCCGCTGCGTCGGAATCCTGGTCGCGTCATCTCAGCGCCACCCGAAGTCGGGGCGGCCTCCCAGCTTGCCTCGGTCGCCACGAACCACGGCCCGGGGCCGAGGTCGCGCGGCGCACAGCAGAACCCGGGGCGACCGGAGATGCACGCGGAACTTCGCGGCCGGCTGCCGGAGCAGCGCATTCCGAACCAAGCACCCCGAAAAAAAGTGTGGGCCTCAGCCGGTCAGAGCTGAGGCCCACGAATTCGGGGAAGGCTACGGAATGGAGAGGGCGGTTAGGGAGGGGGGAATCAGATCTCCACCCCGCAGCC
>JBEAPQ010000096.1:0-3953 GCA_041164325.1 Planctomycetota bacterium
GAAGCTCCCGCCGCTCCGCTGAAAGGTCGCTCCTCCGGCCTTGCAGTTGCGTGAGCGGCGGCCGCAAGGCCTCCGTCCAGCGGCAGTCGATCCGAGGTCGTTCGTCGCGGTGCGCGTGGCGCCGCGACCCGCACCGAGAACCACGGCCAGGAGGTTCGTGGTCGCAGCGGCCGCGGTGGATGCGGAACGTCCGCGACGCCTCGCCCTGTGCGTCCGTGACGAGTGGGAACCGTTCCTGCGCGCTGGCCATGGACGTCCATGAGGAGGTCCCGAGCCCCGGGGATGTCCAGTGCGAGCCGACCTACGGGTTCTGGCCGGAGCCAGTCGTGGGCTCGGCTTCGGCGGCTCGCACGGGCGGAGCCCCGTCCTTCGGCTTCTGGTCCAAGAGGCCACGGATGCGTTCCACGAGCGGCCCAGAAAGGTCCTGTCCGTAGAGCTGGTTGTGGAACCGGTCGAGGGACCTCGGGTCGGGGTTCTCGGCGAGCCGGGCCGTGACCTGGGCGTGCGCGTCGAAGATCGGCACGGCTCGCTCTTCCATCACCTGCCGCGCGCGGGCGTCGTACTGGCCGATGCGCGCTTCTTCGATCGCCGCGCTCCGGCGGCTCGGGTGCAGCGGCACGGACGTGATCCACAGGAGCTTGGCGTCGCCGGTCGCGCGCAGTCGCTCGACGACCAGGCCGAGGTTCTCGGAGTAGTCCTCGGGCGCGGTCGCGGGCACGCCGCCGACTGCCGGGCTCATGGCTCGGACCTGCTCGGACCTCGGGTCGCGGAACATCAGGTCGCTGAGTCCGAAGTGGAAGCAGATCAGGTCCCAGGACTCGCGCTGGAGGATCTCGTCGAGACGCTCGAGCGCCGCCCCTGTCGTTACATGGCCGAGCGGCGACCGGACCACGGTGGCTTCGTCCTTCAGCGCAGCGGCGGCGCGGTCGAGGTGGTTCGACAGGCTCGAGTCGCCGATCAGCAGGATGCGGGGGTGGCGTTCGGCGCGGGGCGGCTGCTCGGTTTCCTGGGCGTTGCCCGTGCCGGCGGCCACGGTCGCCGCCAGCAGCGTTGCTGCGACTCGCGGCGTGAGCTGCATGACCAGCCTCATGCCGGCCTCAGCCCGGACAGTGGACCGGTGCTGTCGGCGAACGACGCGGCGGGCACGTCGACCGCGTGCAGCATCGACAGCAGCAGGTTGGCGAGGGGCACCTTCTGGTTCCCGACGAACCGATGGAGCTGGCCGTGCCGGAAGCCGAGTGCGCCGCCGCCTGCGACCTGGATCGGATAGTTCTGCGTGTTGTGCGACTGGTGCGGGTGCGCAGAGCCCCAGAGCACGACCGTGTGGTCGAGCATCGTGCCGCCGGCTTCTTCGGTGTCGCGCAGCTTGCCCAGGAAGTAGGCGTGCTGGCGCGCGCGCCACAGCTCCCACTGGCCCGACACGCCCTCCGGCCGCTTGTGCGCGATGTCGTGCGTGTTGCCGCTGTAGCCGAGGACGATGTTCGAGTAGTTGCCGACCGGCGTCGCGACCGAGTTCTCGCTCTCCGTCATGAACGTCGCAAAGCGCGTCAGGTCCGTCTGCAGCGCGAGGTGCAGCAGGTCGTAGAGGCTGCGCACGTATTCCTCGGGCTGCTTGGCGGTCGCGTCGAGGTCGAGGGACGAAGCGTCGACCTCGGGGAGCGGCTGATGGGTCCAGCGGTCGAGCCTCTCGATCCTGCGTTCGGCAGCTCGCAGCGACTCCAGGTACTCATCCATCTTGGCCCGGTCGGCGCGCCCGAGCCTGCGGTCGAGGCTCTTCGACTGGTCGAGCACGAGGTCCAGCACCGAGCGCCGCGTGTGCAGGTCGGCGCGCACCGAGGTGAGGTCCCGGCCCGCATAGGGTCGGAACAGCCGGTCGAAGATCTCGCGCGGATCGTGCATCGCCGGAATGGGCTGCCCCGGACCGCGGTGGGACAGCGTCTTGGCGCGGCCGTAGCTGCCGGTGCCGCCCTCGGTCCCGAGCACCAGCGAGGCGTGCCGTGTTGCCTCGCCGTGCGCAGCGGCCGCAACCTGGTCGACCGAGATGTCGTTCTTCGGGCGGGTGTCCGCCATGTCGGCGCCGGTCGCGAACACGTCTCCCGAACTGTGCCCGCCCAGCCGGTGTCCGCCGGCATGGTCCAGCCCCTGGACGTAGCTGAGCTGTGCGCGGAACGGCTCGAACGGCGCGGTCGCGGCGTTGAAGGTCAGCGGCCCGGCATCGCGGCACGGCCACCAGCTCCAGTCGTGGTGGGGCTTCTCCGAGTCGCTGACGCCATGCGAGCCGTTCGGCATGTAGGCCCCGTAGGCGATGTAGGTGACGACCAGTCGCTTCGGAGGATGCGGGCTGTGCGCGCGCGACATGCCCTCGAGCCACGGGAGGGCGACGGCAGCGCCAGCGCCGCGCAGGAGGGCGCGTCGGTCGAGGTGCCAGGACTTGCGGGTCACTTGTCGTTTCCTCCGAGGAAGAGCTCGGTCTGGCAGAGGTGGACCAGGATGTCCTCGAGCCGGTAGTCGTTCTGCTCGGCGTGCTGGACCAGGATGTCGACGGTCGGGCGGTCCCGCCACGTCAGCTCCCGGCCGAGCCCGTAGGTGAGCAGCTTGCGGATCACGCTCTCGGCGATGTCGTCGCGGCGCTGCTCGAGCAGGTAGCGCTTGAGTGCGGCGACACCGCGGACTTCGGGGCCGTGGGGGAGCTGTGCGTCGGACTCCACGGCGACGGTGTGGAGTCGGTCCACCGACTCCAGATAGGCGACGAGGCTCTGGTGGGTGCGCGCGTCGAAGCTGGGCACGCGCGTGCCCGGAGGTGGCACGACCGGGCGGAAGCGACCGGTCGCGTCGTACTCCTCCAGCGGGATGCCCCAGGGATCGAGGCGGGCGTGGCACACGCTGCAGCTCTGCCGGGTGCGGTGCAGCTCCAGCGCGTCCTTGAGCGACAGCGAGGAGGCCGCCTGTTCGCCGACCGAGTCCTCGAGGGCCGGGACGTCAGCGGGGGGCGGCGGGACTTCATCACCGAGGATGGCCTCGCGCAACCAGACCGCCCGGTAGACAGGATGGGGCGCGGTGCCGTTGCTGTTGCCGATCAGGACCGATCCCTGGGTCAGCAGGCCGCCGAGGTGGGGAACGTCGGAGACGTCGACCGGCCGCAGCTGGTCACCGTGCACACCCTCGACGCCGTAGTGCAGGGCGAGCCTTTGGTTGAGCATCGCGAAGTCCGCGTCGACGATCTCGAGCAGGCTGCGGTTGCCGCGGATCAGCTCGTGCACGAACGCGATCGTCTCCGCGTGCATGGAGTCGCGCACGGTCGTGCGGTTGCGGACTTCGGCGCCCTGCCGCTCGCCGCGTGGGATCGTGTAGAGGAAGCGCGGGAAGCGCTCCAGGTTGATCGGCACGTTGTGGAGCTTGTCGAGCGCGAGCCACTGGGTCGTGAAGTTCGCGACGAAGTCACGCGCGCGCGCGTCGGTGAGGAGTCGTTCGACCTGCGCCGCGACCACCTCCGGATCCCGTAGTCGACCTGCTCGAGCGAGTGCGAACAGCTCCTCGTCCGGCATCGAGCCCCAGAGGAAGTAGGAGAGACGCGATGCGATGCGGTGCTGGGAGTCGGTGCCCTCGCCCGCAGCCGCGTGGTACAGGAAGTCGGGCGAGATCAGCGCCATCGTCAGCGTCTCGCGCATCGACGCCTCCAGGCTCTCCTGTCCGGGCTGCTCCGCGACGATCGCCTGGATGGCGGCGAAGCGGTCGATCTCCTCCGTCGTGACGGGCCGCCGGAACGCGCGCGGCAGGAACGCTGCGAGCACGGCGCGGACGTAGGCCTGGGGATCGGTTTCTCGCAGCGGAGACGCGAACAGGATCCTCGCGTGGTGTGCGGGCGGCCAGGTCTCGGTGAGCGGCGCCTCGAACTCCATCCACTCGATCACGGCCCGCGGCATGGTCAGCGGGTCCGGGTTGTCGTTGAGCGT
>JBEAPQ010000097.1:0-16759 GCA_041164325.1 Planctomycetota bacterium
GATTCCCGAGGGCGGTTTCTACGCGCTTCCCGACCAGCTGTCGGGAGACGGACTGGTCGTCTGCGGCGACGCGGCAGGCTTCGTCGACGTGCCGTCGCTCAAGGGCATCCACTACGCGATGCAGACCGGCATCTACGCAGCCCGCGCGATCTTCCAGGCGCTGAAGGCCGAAGACACGTCCAAGAACCAGCTCCAGAGCTACGACGAAACGGTCCGCGGCAGCTACGTCGTCGCCGACATGAAGAAGACCCGCAACATGCGGCTCGCGTTCAAGTCGGGGTTCTTCGGCGGGGCGATCAAGGCCGGCCTGATGACGCTGACCGGCGGAGCCTTCCCGGGCGGCAAGATCGCCGTCGAGGAGGACGCGGCCGATCCGAAGACCGTGACGCCCAAGCAGGAGTGGGTCGCCGACGGCGAGACGACGTTCCAGAAGCTCGACGCGGTGTTCAAGTCGGGCAACGCCACCCGCGACGACATCCCCTCCCACCTGACCGCGCGCGACGACGTGCCGGCCGAGGTCGCGCGGATGTACGAGGCGATGTGCCCCGCGCACGTCTACGAGGAGCAGGACGGCAAGCTCGTCATCAACGCCCCGAACTGCATCGACTGCAAGGCGACCGACGTGCTCGGCCCGCGCTGGGAGCCCCGCGAGGGCGGCAGCGGGCCGCGCTACCGGCGCATGTGAGGCGACGCCGCGCTCAAGCCGGCTCAGACCGGCTGCGGCAGGTTCTCGCGCACGAGTGTCGCGACGCCTCGGACCCACGAAGGATCGGAGTTCACGCAGGGCACGAGGCGGAGCTCGGTTCCGCCCGCGGCCTCGAAGTCCTCGGCCGCGCGCATCCCGATCTCCTCGATGGTCTCGAGGCAGTCCGCGACGAAGGCCGGGCACAAGACCGCGACGCGGCGCACGCCTTCGCCAGGCAGCGCGCGGATGCGCTCGTCGGTGAACGGCGTGATCCAGTTCTTCGTCAGCCGCGACTGGAACGTCACCTCGTGCTGGTCCGACCCGAGCCCGAGACGGGCAGCGATGCCCTTGGCCGTGTGCACGCACTGCGCGCGGTAGCAGAAACGGTTGGCGGCAACGATCGTCTCGCAGCAGTCCGCACGCTTCAGGCAGTGTTGCCCCCCGCTCTCGTCGGTCTTCGTGCAGTGCTGGTTCGGAATGCCGTGGAAGCTGAGCACGACCTTGTCCGGCTTCATCTCGTCGAGGACCGGTCGCGCCACGGCGGCGACCGCGTCGAGGAACGCGGGGTGGTCGAAGTAGGGAGGCACGAAGCGCAGGTTCGGGACGTTCCGCATGCGGCCGGCCACGTCGAACACCTCCTTCACGGCCGAGTGCCAGGCCGCCATCGAATACTGGGGGAAAAGCGGGACGACGACGATGTCGTCGATGGACGCAGCACGCAGGCGGTCCAGCACGTCCGCCACGCTCGGGTTCTGGTACCGCATCGCAACCGCGACCTCGGCCACCTCCCCACCGAGTTCGGCGCGCACACCGGCGGCGAGGTCCTGGGCGTGGAACAGGAGCGGGGAGCCCCGCTCGGTCCAGATCGTGCGGTAGGCCTCCGCCGACTTCCGCGGCCGTGTCCGCAGGATGATGCCGTGCACGAGCAGCGCCCGCAGCGGGGTCGGGATGTCGATGACGAGCGGGTCCATCAGGAACTGCCCGAGGTAGCGACGCACGTCCGGCACGGACGGCGAGTCGGGCGTGCCGAGGTTCAGCAGCAGGACACCCACGCGTGGGCGGGTCGGTTCCGTCGTCGGTCGGTCTTGGTCCATGGTCCGGAGGGCGGCTCGCGAACTCTCCAATGTGCCGTCCGCCCCCCTGATTCCAACCAAAGTCCCCGCGGGACCGGACCGCTCGAAGATCAGCCGCCCATCGGCAACACCACGCGGAACCCGAACACGGAGCTCTGCAGGTCCTGCTCGGCGTACATCCGATCCGAAGGCCACGGAACGGGGATCGAGAAGAACGACCCGCCGCGGACGACCACGGGACCGGCACCGGCGGGCACTCGGGGATCGACGAGCACCGTCGACGGATCCGGCACGACGTAGCGCGGCAGCAGCCCGTCCCCGGTGAACTCCCAGACGTTGCCGAGGCAGTCGAACAGACCGAACGCGTTCGGAACCCTCTGCCCCACCGCGTGGACCCGGCCGTCGGCGTTGGCATGGCACCAGGCCTCCGCCAACACGTCCGCGCGCGGCAGGACCACGTCGTCCCGGCCCGCACGGCAGAACGACTCCCATTCGGCTTCGCTGGGAAGCCGGTACCCGTAGGCCCCGCAGAACTGCAGGGCGTCCGCGTAGCTGATCCCCCGGATCGGCTCGTCGTCCGCCCACGCAGCTTCTGGCCAGAGCGCGGCGGGGCCACCGTCCCGGGCGACGTAGGTCCGCCACGCGCCGACGGTCACCTCGGTGGTGCCGACGAGCAGGTCGGTCGACACGCGGACCCGGTGTCGGGGCGTGTCCACGTCCGACATCCCGCCCCGCGCCGACTCCATCGCAGGCACGCGGACGAAGACGAGCCCGGTCCGCGGATCGGTCCAGGTCGAGCGTCCCGTTCCATCCTGGCCGGTCAGCCACGCCGACGGGTCCCGCGCGACCGCGAGGTCGATCGGTTCCTCGCGCGGAACCACCGCATCCGGCCGGCACGATCCCGTCGCGAGGAGCGCGAGGACCAGGACCGTGCGCCCGCTGCCGCTCACCGCGCCCACCCCTGCGCGTCCAGGAACGCACGGACACCCTGCGCGATGCGGGCATGGCCAACGTGGTTCGGGTGCTGGTCGAGCAGGTGGACCTGGACGTCCTCGTCGGCGAGCCCGTCGAACTCCGGGAGCAGGTCCACGCAGGCGATGCCGTGGTCGGCCGCGAACTGCGCGGCAGCCGCGTGCATGCGCGCGTAGGGATACGCGTCCCCGAGGCCGGACATCATCGGCAGGATCGCGAGCACGAACCGTGCCCCCGCCTGTTCGACAGCGGTGCGGATCGTGAGGATGCCCGCGCGGCACTGCTCCCAGGGTGCCGGATCGGCGTCCAGCGCCGCTCCGTGGTCCGGGACGGTGGCGCGCGCACGCCGCGCGGCGAGCGCACCCTGGATGCGAACCGCGAGCTGCGAGACACCACCGAGCCACGGCTCCTCCACCGGCGGGGCCGGGAACGCGAGCATCGGCACCGGCGCCATGTCGTTGAGGCAGAGCCCGAGCACGACGACGTCGGGTCGGAACGCGAGCCCGTCCTCGATACACCAGGCCGCGTAGTCCTGCGGCGCCGTGTTCGGCCAGCCGGCCACGATCACCTCGACCGGCCGCGGCCCGAGATCGGCCCGCAATGATGCCTCGAGGACCTGCGGCCATGCGCTTGCCAGCGGCACGCCGAGGCCGAACGTGAACGAGTCCCCGAGCGCCAGGATGCGGAGCTCGCCGGCGCTCGGCTCGACCGCGAACTCCTCGTCGCGGAAGCCGAGGGCGTTGGTCGCGTAGACGACGGCCCCATCCGCGTCGAAGTAGTCCCAGTCCGGCCGGTCGTAGGCGATCCGCTGCGTCATGGACGCGGGCAGGCGTCCCCGCGGGCCTTCGGCCTGCCGCGCCCGCTCCCCGTAGTGGTAGAGGTAGTGCAGGGCCTCCGCCATCGGAGCGGCGCTCCCGTCCGGAAGCAGCATTCGGAGATCGCTGGTCTTCGGCGCCGGCACGAGCACGCGCACCGCACACTCGGCGCAGAGGAGGCTCGCCACCGTCGCCACGGCCGCCAAGCTCAACCCTCGCCCAACCCTGGACCAAAGCGCCACGGGCGGCAGTCTAGCCTGCACCCCGGGCAGGGCGCACCACGCGCTGCGTCCGTGCTCCGTCGACCCGCGAACCCCGAGATCGATGCCTCGCTGGCAGAAGCGCCTCTTGATCGCCACATGCACAGTCCTGCTCGCGGTCCTGGGTGCCGGTGCCCTGTGGACCGCGCGGCTGGTGGCGGCGGCCGAACGGCAGCACCCGCCGACCGGGGACTTCGTCGCGTCCAGCGGAGGCGCACGTCTCCACTACCGCGCTTGGCCGGGGGACGGCCCGGCCGTCGTGTTGCTGCACGGAGCCTTCGGAGGTGTCGATGACTGGGATCGCTCGGGAGTCGCCGCGGCGCTCGCCGCGCGCGGGCTGCGGGTCCTCGCCTTCGATCGGCCGGGTCACGGGCACAGCGAAGCCGGTTCGACCGGGACCGACCCGGCGAGCCAGGCGCGCCAGATCCAGGCTGCTGCCGCCGTGCTGGGAGCTGCGGACCCGATCGTCGTCGGCTTCTCGTTCGGCGGCGCGGTCGCGCTGGCTTGGGCCTTGGCGGCACCCGAGGCCCCGCGGGCCCTGGTCCTGCTGAATCCGGCCACCCACCCGTGGCGCACCGGCTACGACCCGTCCTACGACCTCGTGCACGTGCCGGTCCTCGGGGATGTGTTGGCGGCAACCTGGCTGACACCGATCGCGGGCTCGCTGGCCGCAGGCTCGCTGGCCAAGGCCTTCACCCCCGAGCCGCTGCTGGGCCGGTTCGCCGCGGAATCTCCGTGGCGACTGGCCCTGCGTCCGGCGTCGTTCCGGCGCAACGCCGCCGAGGTCCGCGATCTCGAGCCGTTCCTCGAAGCGTGGCATCCCCGCTACCGCGAGCTCGGAATGCCGATCGAGATCCTCGCGTCGCGCGACGACCAGGTCGTCAGCCCGATCCTCCACGCGCGCCGGGTCGCCGAAGCCAGCCCGACAGCCGCTCTCCGGGAGCTGACCGGTGTCGGCCACCAGCTGCCTTGGTCCCGGACCGACGCCGTGGTCGAAACGATCCTCCGCGCGGTCGCGCGCGCCGCCCGATAGACGCGCGCGGTCAGCCGAACCAGGGCATCTCGGCCAGGAGCTCGCGGAGCACCGAAGTCGCGAACGAACCCTGCGGCAGCGCGAACCGGAGACAGAGCCCCCCGTCCACGGCTTCCACCGACGCCTCGGTGAGCGGCACCCGGAGCGGGCGACGCGCTCCGTCATTGGTGCCTCCCGGCAGCGCGCCGAATGCCTCGGGCACGAGGCCGATCGCATCGAGGGCCTCGGCCTCCAGCCGACCCTGCTCCCCGCGGGGCGCGAGACACTTCGGCCCGGGCAACGGACCGCTCGGCGAGATCTCGAACGCCGCGCAGCGGGGCTGGTCGGCCTCGAGGTCTTCGACGACGAAGCACGCGCCGTTGCGGTGCAGCCACGCGACATCGCCCTCGACGACCCTGTCGAACGACTCCAACCGCGCGGCCAGGACCTGGTTGAAGACCTCGCTCTGGACGGCCGAGATCAGGAGGCGCAGCAGCCGCTTCGGGACGCGCCGCGCAGTGTGGCGCGGGTTGCCGCGCAGGATCGACAGCCCCTTGTCCAGGTTGGCGCCGCGCTTGCCGAAGCGCTGCTCACCCACCCAGTTGGGAACCCCGTGCGCGACGAGCCACGCCAGGTTGGCCTCGACGGCCGGGAGCGCTTCGGCGAGCCCGTCGCCCCGGACCACGATCTCGAATCGATTGCCGCGCAGGTGGCCGAGCTTGAGCTTGTTGCCGTGACGGCGCGCGTCGAGCACGCGAATGCCCTCGATGTCGAGCGCGCGCGCACGGGCCGGGTCCCCGTTCTCGACCGAGATCCACTGGCGCGTGACCGCCATCGCGTCCTTCAGCCCGGCCCAGCCGAGCTGGCGGACCGGCACGCCGAAGGCACCGGCCAGGAGCTCGGCGGCCGGCATGGTTGCGATGCCGGTCTTCTCGATCCAGAGCCAGAGATGCGTGCCGTCCCCGCTGGGTTCGTAGAGCGGGACTTCCTCGACGACGAAGTCGGCCGCCTCCTGCTTGTGCACGCCCTCGACGGCAGCGGCCGGAAGATCGGGATGACGGACCGGACGGGTGGGCTTCAGGACCATCGGAGGGCCGCGCGTCGCAGACGACGGCGCAGAGCGTGCGCCGGTCGGGGGAGAGGGATCAGGCCTCGCTCTTCCGCGATGCGGCCTTCTTGGGCTCGCTCTTCACCGCGGTCTTGCCGCGACGTCCCTTGGCCTTCGGCGCCTCGGGAGTCGCCCCGCCCTCGGCGGGCGCTTCGGTGGCGGCGGCGTTGGCGGCGGCCGCCGCGGCGGCGACGGCCGTCACGTCCTGGCCGGTCGCGTAGGCCATCATGCGGGCCAGTTCGGCCCGCATCGCCTCGCGCGGGACGATCCGGTCGATCTGTCCCTTCTCGAGCAGGAACTCGGCGCGCTGGAAGCCCTTCGGAAGCTCCTTCTTGATCGTGGTCGCGATCACGCGCGGGCCCGCGAAGCCGATCAGCGAGCCGGGCTCCGCGAGCAGGAGGTCACAGACCGACGCGAAGCTCGCGGTCACGCCACCCGTCGTCGGGTGCGTCATCACCGAGATCGAGAAGCCTCCGGCGTCCTGGAGCCGGGCCAGCGCCCCGCAGGTCTTGGCCATCTGCATCAGCGAGATCGCGCCCTCGTGCATGCGGGCGCCGCCCGAGCAGGAGAACAGGATCACCGGCACGTTCTCCTCGAGCGCGACCTCGATCGCCCGCGCGACCTTCTCGCCGACGACCATGCCCATCGAGCCGCCGAGGAACGAGAAGTTCATCACGCCGATCACGCAGCGGATCCCGTGGATCGTTGCCTTGCCGACGATCATCGCGTCCTGCTCGCCGGTCTTCTCCCGGGTCGCGACCAGCTTTTGGCCGTAGGGGACCCGATCGACGAAGCCGAGCCGGTCCTCGGCCGCGAGGTCGACGAACAGCTCCTCGAACGAGCCCTCGTCCGCCGTCAGCAGCACGCGTTCGCGGCCGGGCAGCGTGAAGTGGTAGCCACAGCTGGTGCAGACCCGGTGCTTCGCTTCGAACTCCTTGCGGAACAGCATGGTTCCGCAGCTCTCGCACTTGATCCACAGCCCACCGGGCATGTCCTTCTTCTTGGTGAAGCGCGTCCAGGCCATGCGTCTCTCGATTCCTCGGCAGAAGGTCGGAAGGACGGCGCAGGATAAGGGCCTCGCCGTGCCGAAAGCGAGGACCGGGGCCGCTTTCGTCCCCGGCGACGCGCCCGGCCCGGAACCTCGCGGGGCCCAGGCCACATCGACACCTTGCGCCGGAGCGTGCTACGTTTCTTCCCGGCGCCAGACCCGAGCATGACGAACGAGCCGCAAGCGACCCGACGGCGCCCCACCGGGCTGCAGCGCCTGGCCCTCCTGCTGTCGCCGCTCCTGCTCCTCTGCGGGGTCGAGCTCCTCGTCCGGACCGTCGCGCCGCGTGCTGGCGAGCGGGACCCGTTCCTGGAGCTGTCGAAGGCGAGCTCGAAGTTCGGCGAAGTCGAGGTGGACGGGGTCCGCTGGTACCAGGTCCGGCATGCGGACCTCTACGCCGACCGCAACGTCGCGTTCCCGGTCGAGAAGCCGCCGAACACGCTCCGCATCTTCTGTCTCGGCGGATCGGCCAATGCCGGCTGGCCGCACGGCCCCGAACAGATCTGGAGCCGTTACCTCGAGGACGCGCTCCGTCAGAGCTACCCGGACCGAGGCATCGAGGTCGTCAACGTCGGCGCCCACGCCTACGCGAGCTACCGGGTCCGTCCGATCCTCGAAGATGTCGTCCGGTTCTCGCCCGACCTGATCGTGCTCTGGACCGGGAACAACGAGTTCGTCGAGCGCAGGTCCTACGCAGCGACCGCCGGCGCACAGCGGCTCGTGCGCGCGATCACCGACACCAGCCGACTCTTCGAGCTCGTGCTCAGCGCCGTCATCGAGCGCCAGGAGAAGGAGGTCCTCTCCGGCGAGCAGCGCGACGCGCAGGACTTCCTGTTCGCGCAGCTCGAGCAGATGGCCCTCGAGCTCCGTGCCGATCCGAGCCAGTTCCGTTCCGTCGTCGACCACTACCGCTTCACGGTCGGCGCGATGCTCGACGCGGCCGAGGCGCACGGTGTGCCGACGGTCCTGCTGACGGTGCCGTCGAACCTCCGCGACTGGCATCCCAACGTGTCACGCCACGGCGTCGACGGCGAGGTCCTCGACGCGTGGCGCCCAGCTTTCCGGGCAGGGCGCCGGGCGCTGCTGGACGGAGACGCCGCGCGCGCCGTGGTCGAACTGGAGCACGCGCACGAGTGCGATCCAGGGCACGCCGAGACCGCATTCCTCCTCGCGCGCGCGCTGGAGGCCGCTGGCGGAGCCGACGCAGCACTGCGGATGTACGGGAAGGCGCGCGACCTCGACATGACGCCGTTCCGCGCGGTGTCGGCGCTGAACGACGTGATCCGGGACCTGGCGACGCAGCGCGGGGACGCCGTCACGCTGGTCGACGTGGAGAGCCGACTGCCGGACCTCGCCGAGAGCAGCGCGCCCGGATTCGACCTGTTCCTGGACTACGTCCACCCGACGCGTGCCGGCAACCTTGCGATCGCCTCGATGGTCCACGCGGCGATCGTCGACCGCGACCTGCTCGACGTCGGCCCGCCCGCTGTCGACGGTTTCGTTCGGCCCGACGACGGCTACGTCGAGGATCGAGACCTGAACCTGCGCCTGCACGTGCTCTACCTGCTGTACCACATGCACCAGGAGGAGGCGTACCGCGACGAGGCGGACGACCTGATCGGCGTGCTGACCGGGCTCGGCTTCCCGCCCGACACCGACCCGCTGATCGGACTGCTCCGCGAGGGGCGCGACGGCATCGATCGCTTCCTGGCCGAGCAGGCGCAGGACCTGCGCGGCGAGGACGTCCCGGCCGACTACGAGACCAGGCACCAGGAGTGGTACCGCCAGCACTTCCAGCGCATCCAGGACGTCGCCCGCAAGGCGCGCGGCGGGTGAGCGAGGCAGCCCCGCCAAGGCGCGACAGGCCGGGATCGCGGCACCGCGCCGCCGACTAGCGAACCACGCTGCCGTCGACCGCAGACTGCAGCTGCTCGAAGCGCGCCCGGCGCGCGGCGTCCGCCGACTCGCCGACGAACCGGTCCTTGCGGCGCGTGAGTTCGTCGCGAAGGCCCGCACGCTCTCCCTCGGGATCCGCTGCCCAGCGGGCCTCCGCCCACAGCAGGAACCGGTCGGCCCACGAGGGGTCCGTCTCCACGGTCGCCGCCAGCACCTTGTTCGCGAGCGGCACGGCGAGCGCGGCCTGCCCGGCCGCCAGGCGCTTCTGCGCGAGCCGGAACGTCAGGTCGAGCACCGCGGCCGGACTCATCGAGAGGCCCTCGAACTCGAACAGCCGCTTCTCGGCTGCGTCGAACGTCGCCAGGTCCAGCTGCGCGAGGATCATGGTGCGCAGGACGGTGACCCGTTCGTCGGCGGCCAGCGCGTCGCCCTCGGCCGACAGCACGCGGTTCGCGAAGTCGACCACCTCCGACGGACGACCCAGCGCCGCCAGGACCTGCACACGCAGAGCAGACTCGCCCGGGACCTGCGGCGGGACGCCGAGTGCGTCGAGTCGTTCGAACGCCACGCGCACCGCGTCGGCCTCGTCGGGCGACTCGATCCACTTCTGCCCGTTCGGGCGAAGCCGCGCCGCAGCGATCCGGAGCTTGAGTGCGTCGACGACCGCCGCCGCACGCTCCGCTTCCGGTAGATCCTCGACGTCGGATTCCTGCGCCACGACGCGCCGATCCAGAACCGCCCGCACCGCATCCCGGTGACCGAGGCCCACGAGCGCGCGGGCCGCACCCAGCCAGGCCCTGGTGTCCCGCGCCCGCGAGACGCCGAGGATGCGCAGACCCTCGACCACGAGGTCACGGCGACCTGCGTCTTCGCTGCTGTTCCGCTGCGCGAGCGACTCGCCCAGCGCGACCAGTTCTGCAAGCACCTGGGCACCGACCTCGGGCAGGTCGGCCACCGCGAGCATGGCATCGAGGAGCTCTCGCTGGACGGCCGCATCCGTCTCCTCCGCGAAGCGCGCGGAGGCGCGATCCACGATCTGCCGCAGCCACTCGGCGCGGCGCGCCTGGGTGGCCTCGGGGACCGCAGCGAGCTGGTGGGCGGCCACGCGCCGCATCGACACGTCGGGATCCTCCAGCAGCGCAAGCACCGTGTGGACGTAGGTCTCGGCACGCGCCGGTTCGCGCGCGAACGCGAGCAGGCGCAGGACGGCCTGCTTGCGGAGCGACACGTCGCCGGCTGGGTCACCCGCGAAGCCGACCAGGATCGCGTAGGCCGCATCGGACAGCCGGTCGCCCCCGTCGCGGAGCACCGCGAGGTCGAGCGCGCGCTCGCGGAGACGCGGCTCCAACTCGGCGCGGCGGAGCACGTCGCGGATCAGGAGCAGCCAGTCTTCGCGACCCGGGTCCTCGTCGCCGGGCGCGGTCCAGCCCGGGGCCGCGAGGCAGAGGAGCGCCGCCGCGAGCGTCTCGGCATCGTCGCTGGCCAGGCTCTGCGCCGCCGCAGCGACGACCGAGACGCGGGCCGAGCCGCTCGGGAAGCTGCGCAGCCCGCGCAGACCCGCCCGACGCACCTGGGGCTCGCCCGACGCGAGCGCTTCGCGAAGTGCCGCCTCGACGGCCGCCCGCTGCGCTGCATCATCCCGGACCGCGAGGTAGGCGAGTGTCTCCAGGTGCAGCGCGTAGGAGCTCGGCTGGTCGGTCAGACCCTCGAGGCGCAGCCGGAGGCCGCGCGCCAGCTCCTGCCGATCCTGCTGCGTGCCGCCGAGCTTGCCGCCCGCATCGACCCGCGCGGCGAGCGTGTCCCGCAGGACGCCGAGGTAGAGCGCTGTGCCCTCCTCGGACGGCGACGCGGAGAGTTCGGCACCGATGCGGCTCCAGTCCGGAACCTCCGCGAGCGTCAGCGCACGGATGAGCTTCGACGTCTGCTCGACGAAGCCGCGCTCGGCGTCGCGACGCTGCTCCGCGAGGCGCTGCCCGCCGCGGCGGGCGGCCTGCTCGACGAGTTCGAGGTAGTCGGCGTCGCGGTGTTCGGCCAACCAGGCGTCGAACGACTCCCGATCCGAGAACTCCTGCTCGGCGAACGTGAGATCGGCGAGCGCCGCGCGCGCCGCCGGCGCCAGCACCGGATCGTCGAGTCGGTCGGCGAGGAAGCCGGCCAGCGCCACGTCCCGCGACGCACCCGCCGCGCGGAGCGCCGCGCGGGCCAGCGCAGCATCCCCGTCTCCCGCGACGATCTCCTCGAACCGGTCGCGGCGATCGAGGAAGCTCAGCCGCGCGAGGAACCGACGGGCCAGCGGGACGAGCGGCGCGGACGCCTCGACCGGGAGCATCGGCGGGTCCGCAGCGAACAGCCGCACGATCTCCGCCAAGTGGATGCGCAGCACGATCTCGCGCAGCTTCGGGTCGGCGAAGACCGTTCCAGCCGGCTGCGCCACCGCCCTGTCCAGGGCACGGAGCACGTAGGCCGCTGTGCCGTCGGCGTCGTCGCCGCGCCGCACGACGGCCGCGAGCAGCGCGTGCGCTTCCGGTTCGCGGCGTCGGGCCAGCGCATCGATCGCAGCCTCCCGTTCGCGGCGCGCCTCACCGCCACCCGGCTGGGAGAGCGCGCGACGCAGCGCCTCGAGCTCGTCGACGGCGGGCGTGCCCTCGCTCTGCGGGACGGGGACGACAGAGGCGATCGGCAGGTCGAGGCGAGGTGTTCGGATGGCCGCGCGCGGGGCAGCTCCGACGCCACCGACCAACGCACCCGCCAACAGAATCACAAACCGATGCCTCATAGACACTTGCACGCACCCAGGAAAGCCACGAGGGCGGCCGACCCGTCACCCGCCGAGCGCGGATCCTAGCCGGACGAAGCCGCCACGTCTCCGCGATTCCGGCGCGCCCGACGGGCGAGACCGGCGAGGACTCCCGAACCCGGCCGCCGTGCCACGGGGAACGACGTCAGGAGGTCGCACCCGCGAGGAAGCGCCCCAGGTCCTCTTCGTCGATCCGCCGCCCGTAGAAGAGGCGAGTCTGCTCCGCCGCCTGCGCGAGGAACATCGACAGTCCTGGAATAGCCACCGCTTCGGGAACGGCGGCGACCCGGTCGAGGAACGGCGTCGACCGAGGCCGGTACACGAGCTCGAGGACAGCACAGCCTTCCGGGGGGAGCCAACCGGGCAACAGCGCCTGGTCGGCCGCCGCATGGCCGGCCGATCCGCACGGGGTCGCCTGCACGACCACCGATGGATCGAGACCCTCGAGCACATCGCGGCGCAGCGCGCCAAGCCGGAAGCCCTGCGCCTTCGAGAACTCACGGACCTTGTCGAGACTGCGCGCGAGGATCGTCACGCTGAAGCCCATCTGCGCCAGCGCGACCGCTGCAGCGCGCGCTGCCCCGCCCCCGCCCAACACGACGCCGCGACGCCCAGCTCCGCCCTCGACTCCGGCTCGTTCCAGCGCCAGCACGACCCCTGCCACATCGGTGTTGTGGCCCAGCACAGCCCCGTGGGTGTCCCAGGTCAGCGTGTTGATGGCCCCGACCGCATCGGCTTCGGGCGTGACCCGCTGGCAGGCCCCGTAGAGCTGGACCTTGTGCGGTGCCGTCACGGAGATCCCCCGCACCCGTCGCCGCGGCAGCATCTCGAGGACTTCCAGCGGCCGCTTCGTCTCGAGCGGCAGGTAGACGCCGTCGACTCCAGCCACTCGCAGTGCGCGGTTGTGGATCCACGGACCGAGGCTCCCGAGGGCCGGGTCTCCCAACACGCCGAAGACCACCGAGGCGGTCCCGAGCTCACGCACCCCGTAGACGCCGACGAGGTCCGCCACGGGCAGCTGCCCGGGCGCCGTCTCGGCACCCTCCGCGAGACTCGCGTAGACGAACGGCGAACCGAGCAGCACCGACAGCAGTCGGGTCGGCGATGCGGTCCGCCCGGTCGCGAAGGCCACCGTGGGCTCGGCCTTCGGGTCCGAGGCGGCGAGCATGTCCATCAGCGGCGCGGCGTCCGCGAGGTCATCGGCGCGTCCGACGACCTTCGCGACGTCCGAACCCTGATCGAGCAGGCGGTCCCGGATGCCCGCGGGATCGGCCGGAACGCCCCGGAGGTCGTGGTGCGATCGGATCAAGAGGCGCACCGCATCTCCGCGGGGCGACCAGGTCTCCCAGTCCTCGAGGTCGACGCCCTGGGCGCCCGCCTCGAGCGCCCGCTCCAACAGCACACGGCGGTCCTGGAGCGAGCCGCGGAACGTGCCCCCGTCGCGCGGCATCCGGCACGTCACGAGCACCGGCACCTGCAGCGCATCGAGCACCGGGCCCAGGCGTTGGTCGAGCGACCAGCCGTCGAGGCGCAGCTCGATCCAATCCGCTCCCGCCATCGCGGCCCGCCGCCCTTCACGGACGACCTGCTCGGGGTCCCGCGCGAACAGACTGACGATGACCTCAACCATGGACCCCTCCGAGCGGGCTGTGCAGGAGGCGTTCGACCTCGGCGGCGGCCGCCGCCCCGAGCCCTCTCTGCCGCGCGAGCCCGAGCGCGAGCCGCATCACGCTGCGGTAGGCATCTTCTCCCGCAGGATCGCCGGATCGAGCAAGGACTTCGAGATGCTGGCGGACGGTCTCCGCGTCGCCCCGAAGCACGGGGCCCGACAGGGCGCGCACAGCGCCCTCGAGCCCCACGCGCTCGCAGGCGGCTCTGGCGAGACCCGCAGCGAGCCCGGACGCGCGGTCGTCGTCGACGCCGAGCGCGCGTCCCATCATCGCCGCCGCCAGACCGAGCAGCGCCGTCGTGCCGTTCGCCGCGAGTGCGCAGGCCGCGTGGTAGGCCGCGCGGTCGATCGGTCCCGCCACCTCGACCGGGTGGAGTCCCGCGCGTCGGCACAGGGTCCGCAGCAGGTGGCGCGCCGCGGCTGGGCCTTCGACCAGGGCTGCCTGTCCGGACAGCGCTTCACAGCCCTGGTCCCGGTCGGGCACGGGGACCAGCGGATGCAGCGCAGCCACCCGAGCCCCGGCCGCCGCGGCCGGCGCCAGCACGTCGGCTCCGTGGACCCCACTCGTGTGCAGCCAGAGGGCGCACGGTCGGACGGCGCGCTCGGCGACGAGGCGGTCGACGACCTCCGGAAGCGCTTGGTCGGCTACGGCGATCAGCACGACGGCCGCGCTCTCGCCGAGTTCGAACGGCGCCAGCGGACGCCCGGCCCCCACGAACGCGAGCGCATCCAGGGTCTTCTCCTCGTCGCGCCCGACAGCCCCGATGCACTGCATGCCGGCGAGGCTCCAGCGCCGGGCGAGCGAGGCCCCGACGCGGCCGGGTCCAACGAAGGCGAAGTTGATGGGCACGGCGTTGCGGGCGTTCCGTTCCCGGCCGTGGACAGCGGCCGCTGCGTCATCCGATCCGAATCGAATCGGGAACGCAATGCCTGGTCGCAAGACGCCGGCGCAGCGCCCAGGCGCCGACTCCCTGCGTGTGACCCGGACCCGGCCCAGGGGCCGTGGACGTGTCCGTCCACCGGCAGCGAAGTGCCTGCCGACGGCTCTCACCGCCGCGGAGGCGCCGAAAGTCAAAGCCTGTGACGAAGTCAGTCCACAGGCTCTGACGTGCTTGCTTGGCGGCCGCTCCGCGGCCGCGTGAGAGGCCGTGACTCCATGAAGTCACACACTCTCAGGCCTGCTCGAACGCGTGCTCCGGACCCGGGTCGGCACCACGCTGGCGCTGCCGCTCGGCCTGCCGACGCTGCAGTTCGAGGACGTAGTGCTCGTCGAACAGGTCGTCGCCACCGTCCAGGTCATCGAAGCTCGGCGGCACGTAGCCTTCCTGCTTCGAACGCTCGAGCTCTTCGTCGTAGGCATGGAGGACGGCACGGTGCAGTTCGATCCTGCAGCCGCTGTTGATCGGATGCGCGAGGTCGGCGTGCAGGCGCACGCGGCCGTCCGCGTCCCGGGACGCGCGCTCGGGATCCAACCGCACGCCACACTGGTTGCAGAAGACCGCGCGCAGGTGGTTCTTGTGGTGGCAGCGGTCGCACTTGTCGGTCAGCTTGCGGCTCGGCATCGCGATGAAAGCACCGCGCCCGCCATCGATGATCTTCACGTCCCGGATCACGAAGCAGTCCGCCAACGTCACGCTGCAGAACGCCCGGACCTTCGAGTGCGGGTCGCCCGTCAGCTTGACGCGGACTTCGGTGATCGGGAGTTCGCCTGCTGCCACCGTGATGCTCCGCCTGTGAAGTCCTGGTGAGCGGGCCACGAAGGCGCGCTCAGGCCCCGCCTCCGAGGACGTCTTCGATCTCGTGACGGGATCCCGCGCTCGCGGCGACCACGACGTGCGCGCCGAACGGACCCGCGACGGCGCTCTCCGCGGTCTCGGCCTGCCGACGAGCCGTGCCGAGGTCGGGGCACGCCAGGAAGAGCGTCGATCCGCTCCCCGACATCCGGACATCCGCGAGTCCCGCGGCGACCAGGGCCGCCCGGAGCTCCGAGAGGCCTGCGGTGCAGGCCATCGCCGGAGCCTCGAGGTCGTTGTCGTGCGGTCCGATCGCCGCGAAGGCTGCTGTCCGTGCGCTTTCGATGGAGCGGAAACTATCCCTGGTGGAGTCATCGATCAACGCAGCCGAGAGCGATTTGAAGACCGCAGCCGTCGACGTCCCGAACGGCGGCAGCACCAGGACGAAGGCGAGACGCGGCGCCGGCACGACGGGCGTCAGCTCCTCGCCGATCCCCGATCCCCAGCACGTGTCGCCCCGCAGGAAGAACGGCACGTCCGCACCCAGCCCGACGGCCAGCTGCTCGAGGGTCCGGTCCTGAAGCGGATCGCCCAACAGCCGGTTGCCGAGGCGGAGGGCCGCGGCCGCATCAGAGCTCCCGCCACCGAGACCCGCGCCGGCCGGGATGTGCTTGTGGAGACGGAACCGGGCTCGCAACGGCCGCCCGACGGCGTCCGCCACCGCACGCGCCGCACGCAGGACGAGGTTGTCGTCATCCGCGACGACCGGCAGACCCGTCTGGCTCGTGCTCAGGATCTCGAGCGACGGTCCCTCGACGCCGTCGTCCGGCGCGACCTGGAGCTCGTCGCAGAGGTCGACGGCATGGAACACCGTCCGCAGCTCGTGGTAGCCGTCCGATCGGCGGCCGAGGACGCGGAGCCCCAGATTGACCTTGGCCGGAGCGAGAAGACGAAGCGAACGGTTCATGGCGCCACGGCCAGCGATTCGCCGAACGCCGCGTTGTCCAGGAGACGCGTCGGCGGCTGCCCGAAACGGGCCGCGACCAGGATGCGGGCCTCGAAGCCCACCGGCTCGACGGCCGGCCACGGCGCAAGATCCACATCGCGTCGGATCTCCAGGTAGTCGAGTCCGACGCAGCGTCGTTCGGCCTCCAGAACGCGCCGAGCAGCGGCCAGCAGCTCGTCGCGTCGGGTCTCGCCGAACCGGTGGGCGTCGAGCGCGGCGGCCAAGGCCCGTGGCACCGCACGGGCCGCCACGCGATCCGCAGGCCCCAGGTACACATTGCGCGACGAGCGCGCGAGGCCGTCCTCTTCGCGATCGATCGGACACTCGACCAACTCGCCCGAGAGACAGAGGTCCTGATGCAGCCGCCGCAGGACCGCGACCTGCTGGGCGTCCTTGCGGCCGTAGTAGGAGCGGTCTGGCAGCACGATGCTCCACAGACGCGCCACGACGGTCGCGACGCCCACGAAGTGACCCGGACGTGACGCTCCCTCCATCGTCTCGGCCTCCGCGCCGACGGCGATCCGACTCGCGAAGCCCGCGGGATACATGTCCGCGACCCCAGGCACGAACACGAGGTCCACCCCGTGCTGGCGGCAGAGTTCGAGGTCGGCAGAGAGCGGCCGCGGATACTTGTCGAGGTCTTCGTGCGCGGCGAACTGGAGAGGGTTGACGAAGATCGACACGA
>JBEAPQ010000098.1:0-3023 GCA_041164325.1 Planctomycetota bacterium
ATCGCATCGTCGCGGATCGCGCGGATGTAGCCCTCGAAGCTCAGGCCACCGCTCTTCTGCAGCTGCTCACGCAGCCAGCCGAAGTACTCCTTCCGACGATCGAGCGTCCAGCCGCTCTGCACCTGCCGCAGGCAGTAGGCGAAGTGGATGTTCTGCGTGTTCGGCGTGTTCGCCATCGCCTCGAGGATCGGCTTGCCGTACTCGTGCCGCCCGAGCATCTCGGCGTCGTAGGCGAGCGCGCGGGCCTGCGTCGTACGCATCAGCGCCAGCGTCTTCTCGACGACGTCCGGCGCATCGACCGCGCAGAGCACGCGGCAGAGCTCGGCGTCGAGCGTCGCGTCGCCGGACGGGTAGAGCGGCGACACGCGCGCGAGCAGCTTCGAGACCTCGTCCGGCGAGGCGTCGCCGAGCCGGATCAGGCAGAGCGACCAGGCGCGGAGCCAGTCGAGTCGGTCGCTGGCGGAGAGCGGCCCTGGGTCGATGGACGCGAGCTTGTCGACGACGCGGCTGCGCACCTCTTCGCCGGCGTGGCGACAGAGCGCGACCACGCCGTGGATCGCTGCCCGTGGGTCTTCGGTCGCGAACACCCGCTCCTGCCAGGACGCAACCGGCTGGCACTCGACGGCGATCCGCGCGGCGTAGCGGATCGCACGGTCGTCACTGCCGAGGTGCGGCCAGGCCGCGTCGAGCGCTGCGGTCGCGTCTTCCCGGACGTGGAGTGCCTCGAGCGAGCGGCGCAGGTCGCGCTGTGCCGCGCCGTCGGCGCTCGGAGCCCGAGTGGCGGTCTTGTCTTCGCCCACGAAGCGCACGCGGTACAGCTTCGAGTCCGTGTTGCGCCCGCCGATCACGAAGTAGAGGTGGCCGTCCGGCCCGAACCGCATCGCGGTGATGTTGAGCGGGGTCCCGCTGAGGAAGACCGACTTCGTCCCGCGGTAGCTCGCGCCGTCCTCCTCCATGTCGATCGCGTAGATCGACCCGAACGTCCAGTCCGCGACGAACAGCGTGTCCTGGTAGCGCTCCGGGAAGCCCGAGCCGTTCCCGAACGTGGTCCCCGTCGGCGAGCCCGGCCCCAGGTCGACGACCGAGCCCAGGCTGTCCGGGTAGTGGTCCGGCCACTTGGCCGAGCCGGTCCGCCACCCGAACTCCGCCCCCGACGTCACGTGGTTGACGCGCGTCGGGCGATACCACGGGCTGCCGATGTCGAACTCGAGATCCGAGTCGGCGGTGAACAGCTCGCCGTGCCGGTTGACCGCGAGGTCGACCGAGTTGCGGAAGCCCATCGCCACCATCCTCCAGTCGCTGCCGTCCGGCGAAATCCGGCAGATCCAGCCTCCCGGCGGACCGATGCCCACCGCATGGCCGCGCGGGTCCGGCAGCGGCGGGATCAGCGCATCCTCGCCCCAGACCTCGGGCTGCACGCTGGTCACGCCGTCCGGCACGCGCGAGTGGTTGCCCGACACCAGGTAGAGCCCCTGACCGTCCTCGGTCAGCACGATCGTGTGCGCCGAGTGCTCCCAGCCCGGGTAGAGCCGCTTGAGCAGGGTGAACTCGTCGAACTTGTCGTCCCCGTCGGTATCACGCACGCGGTAGAAGCCGCGCATCGTCGACATGTAGAGGCTGTCGAACGCCCAGAGGAACCCGAGCGCCCCGGCCACCGTCCGCTTGCCCCAGGCCACCGGCTCGAACGGGAAGCCCTCGAGCGGTTCGACCTCGACACCGTCCTGACCCGGCTCCGGCAGCGTCAGCCGGAACACGCCCTTGTCGTCCTGATCGGACACGATCAGACGTCCCTTCGGGTCGAACGCCATCGCCACCCACGATCCCTGCTCCTTCGGGATCGTGTAGACGAGGTCGGCGTCGAAGCCCGCGCGCAGCGTGAGCCCGGTGTCGGGATCGACGTGGAACGCATCCTCGTCGGGGGACGAACAGCCGGCGAGGACAGCGGCGACGAGCGGCGCAGGGCCGAGCAACGGGTGGAACTTCAAGGTGGGATGCCCGCGAGAGGGGAGAGGTCTTGTGGCCAGCGCGCCGAAACTACCTCGTCCGCGCGGGCGGCGCGACGACCACGCCTCACGCGTCGTCGTCCGGCCGGAGCGCTTGCCACGCCCCGTACAGGCAGATCGCAGCAGCCATTCCGTATCCGATCCGCCAGCTGAGCACGCTTGGGTTGCCGGGCTCGAAGGTCGCGAGGATTCCGACGCCGCAAACGGCCGCAGCGACCAACAGCGCAAGTGCCAGCAGGAACCGCATCACCCGAGTTTCGCACGCCGGGGGCACCCGACGAACCGCGTTCTCGGGTTCCAGGATCGTGCGCGGAGCGAGAAAGCTCCGGGCGACCGCCCTCGTCGCCAGCCGCGCGAGCACCGGCTCTCTGTCTCGAGCGAGCCCGCAGCTAGAGTGCGCGCATGTTCGTCCTCGACGCCGCCGCCGTGCTGCTGGTGCTCGCCGCCGTCTTCGGGCTCTTGAACCACCGCCTGTTCCGGCTGCCCTTCGCGATCGGCATGCTCGTGTCGGGGCTCCTGGCTTCGATCGGCGTGCTCGTCGTCGACCCGCTGCTGCCGGACATCCACCTCGCCGCATCCGTGCGCGAGGCCGTGCTGCGGGTCGACTTCGCGGACGCGGTGCTGAACGGCATGCTGAGCCTGCTGCTGTTCGCCGGCGCGCTGCACACGGACCTGACGCTGCTGCGCTCCCGGCTCGCCGCGATCCTCTCGCTGGCGTCGCTGGGCGTCGTCATCAGCACGGCGGTCGCGGGCGGGGCCGCGTGGTTCGCGTTCGGCGCTGCCGGCCTGGACATCGACTTCGGTTGGTGCCTCGTCTTCGGCGCGCTGATCTCGCCGACGGACCCGATCGCCGTGCTCGGCATCATGAAGGCGGCCAAGGCCCCCAAGGAGCTCGAGATCAAGGTCATCGGTGAGAGCCTCCTCAACGACGGTGTTGGTGTCGTGCTCTTCGTCGTGCTGGTGGGCGTGGCCGCGGCCCAGGGCGATGACCTCTCCGCGTCCCGGGTGGCGCTGATCCTC
>JBEAPQ010000099.1:0-9350 GCA_041164325.1 Planctomycetota bacterium
GAGCGCGCGCCAACCGCGAGGGGAGGTGATGCAGAGCATCCCGACCTTCTGGTTGAGCGCCAGCATCTGGAAGACCTGCGCGAGGTCGACGCTGGCGAGGTCGCCTTTCAGAGCCATGGAATCCTCGATGGGGCCGTGCCGCGGCGGGGCATCCGACCGCTGCGATCGAGGCTCCCGCTGCTCTGCTATCGACCATCGGGATGGCAGTGTTGAGCCGGCTCGGCCCACTTGCGGACACACCGGCGACATCGTAGTTTCCCGCACGCTCGTGCCCGTACCACCCCGCAAGCTGACCGCGTCGACCTACCCCACCGGCAGCCCACTGTCCGGCTGGCTCCATCGAGCCCTGGGTTGGTGCCTTTTCAGGTTGGGGGCCAACGAAGCGGCCCGTCGCCGCTACGAGGCCGTTCTCAGGCTCCGCGGCGAGGACTTCACGTCCTCCGTACGGCTCGCGCAGATCGCCTACCGCCTGGGCGACTACGCCGCGTGGCAGCGGGAGTGCGCCCAGGCGCGTCGGGTCGACCCGATCCGCTACGCACAGCTCGGGCATCCGTTCGAGCTCTACGACGGCCGGGGCGACGACGAGCGGGACCGCCGCGGACCGCGCCCCGGTGAACCCACCCGGGCGACGGGAGGCCGGGCCGCGGAGGCCGAGGTCGGCAGCGACACCGAACGCAGCGGCCACGTCACGCGGGCCGTGGGACTCGGGAGCGACGACTGTGTCTCGGACGAAGAGCGGCAGCGGTTTGCGCGGCTCGGCCCGATCCGGCCCGAGCAGCTCGCCGCCGTCGACCTGGACGACCTCGTCCAGCGCCTGCACGGCTGAGGCCCACGGCGAGGGACCCGGCACCGCGAGGCCGCGATTCCGGTTCCTGCTCGATCGCTTCTCTCCCCGTCGGAAGGCCGGTACAGTCCCCCGCCCGACTCGTCACGAACGCCCGCTCCAGGAAGCCCGATGCGAGAGACCGTCCTCAAGTCCACACACCAGGCCCTCGGCGCGCGCATGGTCCCGTTCGGCGGCTGGGACATGCCGGTCCAGTACAAGGGCATCCTCGAAGAAGCCCGGATCGTCCGCAGTGCGGCGGGCCTCTTCGACCTTGGGCACATGGGGCGCGTCCGGGTGCGCGGCGGAGATGCGGAGGCGTTCCTCCAGCGGCTCCAGACGAACGATGCCGCGCAGATCCCTGCAGGCCGCATCCGCTACGCGATGATTCTCGACGACAACGGTCTGACGCAGGACGACATCCTCGTCTACCGCGAGCCGGATGAAGACGGGTTCTTCCTGGTCATCAACGCCGGCAACACCGACCGCGACCTCGGCATCATGCGGGCTCTGGCCGCGGGCTACTCCGACCTCGAGCTGGTCGACCAGACGGACGAGCTCGCGATGATCGCGGTCCAGGGACCGCTGTCCGAGGCGATCGTCGGCACGATCACCGACATCGACCTCACTGCGGTGAAGTACTACGCCTGGGCTCGGGGCTCCGTCCTCGGCGTTCCGGCCGCCGTGTCGCGCACCGGCTACACGGGCGAGGACGGCTTCGAGATCTACCTGCCGCAGGACGCCGCCGTCCGGGCGTGGGACACCCTTCTCGCGAACGGACGCGGCCATGGTCTCGAGCCGTGTGGACTCGGCTCCCGCGACATCCTCCGCCTCGAGGCCGGCATGCCGCTCTACGGGCACGAGATCGACGAGACGACGACTCCGCTGGACGCGGGTCTGACATTCGGCGTGAAGTTCACGCACGACTTCGTGGGGCGGGAAGCGCTCGAACGCATCCAGGCTGCGGGTGGTCCGACCCGCCGACTCGTCGGTCTCGAGACCGACAGTCGACGGGTGCCGCGACAGGGCTATCCGATCGTCCACGACGGAGAGACGGTCGGCGCCGTGTGTTCGGGCGGCGCCTCGCCGACGCGCGGCAAGAACATCGCGACGGCCTACGTCCCGCACCACCTCGCCGAGGTCGGCACCGAGCTCGGCTTTGCGATCCGCGACAAGGCTGAACCGGCCGTCGTCGTCCCCCTTCCCTTCTACAAGCGGGCCCGCTGACGAGCGCTGCCTCGCCGACCGGCCCCGCCCCAACCCTTCGAACCAGACCCCCTGGAGTTCCCGCGATGCGTCCGAACGACCGCCAGTACCTGAAGAGCCACGAGTGGTGCAAGATCGACGGTGACGTCGCCACGATCGGGATCAGCGACTACGCCGTCGAGCACCTGTCCGACCTCGTCTTCCTCGACCTGCCAGCGGTCGGCTCGTCGGTCTCGGCGGGCGAGCCCTTCGGCGAGATCGAGTCCGTCAAGGCTGTCAGCGACATCTACAGCCCGGTCACCGGCGAGATCCTCGAAGTCAACGAAGCGCTGCCGGACGACCTGGACACGCTGAAGAGCGACGCGTTCGAAGCGGGCTGGATGATCCGCGTCAAGGTCAGCGGCACGGCTGCGGACCTGATGGACGCCGCTGGCTACGAGCAGCACCTCGCCGCCGAGCAGGGATGAGTGGTCCGGACGGCGCGACGCTGCGCGTCGTCCGCACCGGCGCGCTCCCGCCAGCGATGAATCTGGCGGTCGACGAACACCTGCTCGAGCACGGTGTCGGCACGACCATCCGGATCTACGGCTGGGAACCGCCCGGCCTGTCGATCGGCCGGTTCCAGGATGCCGCGCAGTTTGCCGACGTTCCCGGGCCGCACGTGATCGTGCGGCGACCGACCGGCGGGGGCGCGATCTACCACGGCGACGAGCTGACGTTCGCCGCGGTGTTCGATGCCCGGCGGGACTGGGACACCGACCAGACCTACGTCCGCCTGCACGACGCGGTCCGGCTCGCCCTGCAGGATGTCGGCGTCGACGCCGAGCGCGTCGGAGCGGAGGCTCCCTCACCCAGCCCACGCGCCCACAAGAACGCCTGGTGCTTCGCTGTTCCCGGACGCCATGACCTCGTGGCCCCGGACGGACGGAAGATCCTCGGTTCCGCACAGCGCCGCGTGCGCAGACCCCGTGACCGCGTCCTGGTCCATGGGTCGCTGGTCCTCGCGCGGCCGGCGGCGACCCCCTTCGTTGCGGCCGTCGCCGACCAGGTGGAGCTCCAGGACGTCCGCGCGACGCTGGAGGCCGCGGTGCTGGCCGCCCTGGCAGAAGCCCTCGAGCCGAGCAACCGGCGCGTCGAGCTCCCGTTGACGGAGGGGGAGCGCGCGGCCGCCGCCACCCGCGCGAACCGATTCGCGGTCCGCGACGGAGGAGTGGCCCCGTGAATCCGATCGACGCCCAGCTGGCGCGCCCGCACCTCACGCCCGGGCTCCGCCTGCTCGTGATGACCAGCGTCGCGACCTGCCGCGGCGCTTTCGAACTCCTGGGAGACGTGTTGGCAGCCGCCGTATCCCGCCGGCTCGAGCGTGCTGCCTTCGAGGAAACGCTGCTGCAGTCGGTCCTGTTCTGCGGCTTCCCGCGGTGCGTGACTGCCTTCGAGACGTTGCGGGATCGCTGGCCCGGCCAGCCGACCGACGCGATGCCCGTGCCCGAGGAGCGGTGGCGCGAAGAAGGGCAGCGCCTCTTCGAGGCGATCTACGCGCACCGGGCGGCCGAAGTCGGGGCGATGCTCCGGAGCCTGAGCCCGGCGTTCCACGCCTTCGTCCTCGAGAGCGCCTACGGTCGGGTGCTCGCGCGCCCTGGCCTCGATCCACGCACGCGCGAGCTGGTCGCGGTCGGCGCGCTGGCGGCGATCGACCAGGTTCCGCAGCTCATCGCACACGGACGCGGCGCGCTACGGCTCGGCGCTTCCGTCGAGGAAGTGCGGGAAGCGCTCCATGTGGCGGTGCAGGACGCCCCCTGCCGGGAAACGTGGCTCGCGCGCATCGTCGCCGAACGCCCACCCCACGAGGGCGGTCGGAGCTGAGACGGGCGCAGCGCCAGCGCGTCGCTTCAGACGCGCTGACCGGCGTGCTTCTCGACGAGTTCGATCAGCTCGTCCGGCTCGAAGGGCTTCCGGAAGTAGTCGGCCGCCCCCATCTCCGAGCTCTTCTGGTGACCGCGCGCGTGTTCGCGTGCCGTGAAGATGATGACCGGGATACCCGAGGTTTCCGGGTCCCGCTTGAGGCGTGTCAGCGTCTCCCAGCCATCGATCCCCGGCATCATGATGTCGAGCAACACGAGGTCGGGGCGCATCGACTTGGCCTTCTGGATCCCCTCCTCGCCGTTGACCGCCGACTCGACGCGGAAGCCTGCGGCCTCGAGGACCATCTGTGTGGAGACGATGATCAGCTTCTCGTCTTCGATGATCAGGACTGTGCGTTCCATCTGCAGTTGTCTCCTCAGCGGTCGTCCGTGGTGGGGTGAGCGGGCACGCGAGGCGTCGCCGCGCTCTGGGGTGTGATCGGTGCGGCAGCGTCGACGCAGGCGTCGGACCCAGCCTCTCTGTGGATCGGAAGCTCGAACGAGAAGCGCGCGCCTCGACCGAGGTCGCTCTCGACGCGGACCGCGGCTCCGTGTGCCTCGACGATGTTCTTCACGAAGAACAGCCCGAGGCCCGAGCCCCCGTGGTGGCGCGTCAGCGGGTCTTCGACCTGGAAGAACTTCTCGAAGATGCGTCCGTGGTAGCGCGGCTCGATCCCGACGCCGTCGTCGCGGACCGCGATCTCCAGCTGCTCTGCGTTCGTGTCCTGGACGGTGACGGTCACGTGACCGCCGTCCCGGGTGAACTTCAGCGCGTTCTCGACCAGCGCCTGGACAGCTCGACGGACTTCCGAACGATCGATCCGCGCGACCCGCGGACCGTCCGGAAGCGCCGCCAGGAGCGTGATCGCACGATCCCGAGCCGTGACCTCGAAGCCGCCCAGGGCCTGACGCACGACATCGACGACGTCGATCGCCTCGAGGTCCTGGCTGTACTCCTCGGAGTCGATGTGCCCGAGGTTCACGAGCTTGTCGATCTGGTGCTCGAGGCGGAGCGACTGCTCTCGGATCGACTCGACGACCTGCTGCTGCCGGTCCTCGAGTCTGCCGAGCATGCCCTTGGCGAGCATGGTCGAGAACGTCTTGATGCCGGTCAGCGGTGTCCGCAGCTCGTGGGCCACGATCGACAGGAACTGGTTCTTGAGCTGGTTGGTCTTGTGCTCTTCGGTGACGTCGAGCATCTCGAAGACGACGCCTGCCGACTCCTGGCGGTGGTCGCGGAGACACCGGGTCCGCAAACGGACGTAGCGAAGCTCAGCCGAGCCACCGGGGTGGATCTCGACGACCCGCTCACTCGGACGTTCGACCGTGACCCGTGCAAGATCCTCGAGGACCGCCGCGATCAGCTCCCCGTCTCGCCCCACGGGACCCGCGGCGTCGAGGTGCCTGCCGATGGAGGTCATGGAACGGAGTTCGAGCAGCCGCTCGGCCGCAGGATTCAGGAGCGTGATCCGCCCCTCGCGGTCCACGGCCAGCACGCCGGCCAGGACGGCATCGAGGATGGAGCCTCCGCGGCACGCCGTTTCCGACGCTTCCGAGCTCCGCGGAACCGTGACGACGACCATCGCCGGTCAGCCGACCTTGATCGCCTCGAGCGCCATCTCCTCGGTCTCGAAGATCGTCAGATGCTTCGAGATCCGCATGATGTCGAGGATCTTGACGATGAACGGCTTCATGTTCGCGAGGTAGAGCTTCGCGCCCCGCGACATCGCCAGGTTGTTGGCGACGATGATCAGCCCGACCCCGCAAGAATCGATGATCTTGACGTTGTCGAGATCGAGCACGAAGTGCCCGACGCCCTCCTCGATCTGGCGGGCGAGCGTGTCCTTGAGCGACTCCTTCAGCGAGTCGGTCACGTAGAAGTTCAGACTGCGGTCGTTGAACGACACGATGCAGGTCTGGTCCTCGCGAAGGACGGTCACCGACAGCCCTTCGCTCTTTCTGCCTACGATTTCCATCTCGGAGCCCCTGTTCGCTTGCCTCGACTCGGACCGACAGCGCGGTCCCACGTCCCCCATCGGCTCGGGGCAACGCGGAGGTTGAGGAGGAACGAAAGGGGCCACCGCGGGACGAGACGCCCCTGGCAGGACACCCGGACGGGGCGGTCCGCGCGCGAGCTAGCCCCAGCGGCGGCGGACGTTGCGCCGCCCCATCCGCTGGAGGGCGGCCCGACCCTTCGTCAGGCCGAGCTGCGACGCCTTGTTGGTGACCGAAGAGACCGTGCGGCCCAGCAGGCGCGCGATCTCCAGGTTGTCCCGGGTCGGGTAGAGCTCGCGGAGCCGGGCGAGGCTCTCGGCGTTCCAGCGCGGCATCCGGATCGGCCCGGTGGTCGGCGCGGCCTTGTCCTTCCCCAGGCACAGCTCACGGGCCTTGCGTTCGACGTCGACCGGAGAGCGGCCCAGGACGAGGACCAGCTGCCGGGTCGTCCGCGTGCCATGGAGCCGCTTCAGCAGCGCGACCTCGTCGTCGAGCCAGGGACCGCGACGCTGGTTGTCGTGGAGTTCGGCGAGGCGGGCCGCGACATCCTCCGGGGCGCGCGCGACGAGGAGGGCCATCGTGTCGAGATCGTGGACACCCACGGCCTCACGCAGCGTGCGGTCGTCCCCCTCGGACCAGGGGCCAACCCGGCGATCCGCAGCGAAGACCTGACGAGCCCGCCGAAGGATCGAGTCGACGGAGCGCCCCAGCAGGCGGGCAGTCCGGGCCGGCGAGGTGCGCGGGAACAGCGCGCGGAGGCGTTCGACCTCGGGCACCGACCAGTTGCCGCGCTTCACGTGGGGCCCTCCGGGATCAGGAGTCGGCGCCCTCGAGGAACGTCGACCACCCCTCGGCCGCCTTGTCGCGGGCGAGCGCGCGGATCTCGCGCGCGTGGCCGAGAGCGAGGGCGCGCGCCGCCATGTCCTCGCACTCGAGGATCGAGAACGCGCGCACCATCAGCTTGACGCGGGGCAGGAACACGGGCGCCATCGACAGCTCGCGATAGCCGAGTCCCAGCAGGATCGGGGTGAAGTAGTGGTCCCCGGCGATCTCGCCACAGATCGACACCGGCTTGCCGTGGGCGATCGCCCGGTCCGCGATGCGTCGCAGCACGCGGATCACGCCCGGGTGGTAGGGCGTGTACATCTGGGCGATCCGCGGGTTGTCACGGTCGACGGCGAGGAGGTACTGGACGAGGTCGTTGGTGCCGACCGACAGGAAGTCGACCAGCGGCAGGACCTCGTCGAGGACGTCGACGAGGGCCGGCACCTCGACCATCGCCCCCAGCTCGATGTCCGGATCGTGCGCCTCCCCGGCCTGTGCGAGATCCGCCTTGATCTCCTCGAGAACCGCACGGCTCCGCGCGACCTCCTCCACCGAGGTCACCATCGGCAGCAGGATGCGGGCGTGACCGCCTGCGCTCGCGCGGAGCAGGGCGCGGACCTGGGTGTAGAACAGGTCCGGCCAGTCGAGGCTGATCCGGAGGCCGCGCCAGCCGAGGACCGGGTTGCGCTCCTCGGGCGTCCGGAAGTAGGCGAGCGGCTTGTCGCCGCCCACGTCGAGCGTGCGGAACGTGACGATCTTGCCGTCCGCCCACTCGATCGCCTTCCGGTACATCGCCAGCTGTTCTTCCTCGTTCGGGAACTGCCGGCGTTCCATGAACGCGAACTCGGTTCGGAACAGACCGATGCCGTCGACGATGCCCGATTCGGTGCGCCCGAGGTCCCGCGCCGCCTCGACGTTCGCCATGAGCCGGACACCGACGCCGTCCGGCGTCGTCGACGACAGGAAGCGGACCTCGAAGACCCGGCGGTCGGCCTCGGCCTGCTCGAGCGCCAGACGTCGGTAGCGCTCCGTCTCCTCGGCGTCGGGCTCGACGATCAGCGCACCGGAGTCGCCGTCCAGGACGACCGGGGTGCCGTTGCCGACGCGCTGCAGCACGTCATCGACGGCGACCACGGCCGGAATCCCGAGCGAGCGCGCGAGGATGGCCCCGTGCGAGTACTTGCCACCGCGCGCGGTGACGATGCCCTTCAGGTGCTTGCGGTCGACGAGACCGGCGTCACTCGGCAGGAACTCGTCGGCGGCAAAGATGTAGTCCTTGCCGTCGGAGATGTAGACCGAGCGATCCTTCTCGAGGAGCACCGACAAGAGCTGGCGCCCCACGTCACGGAGATCGGCGGCACGCTCTCGCATCGCCGCGTCCTCCATGCCCTCGAACACCTTCTCGTAGCGCGCGATGACCTGCTGCAGCGCCACCTCGGCGTTGCACGAGCGCTCCTGGATCGTCCGCTCGAGATCGGCGCGGAACGTCTGGTCGTTGAGGAACGACAGCTGCGCGTCGTAGATCCGCGTGTCGTGGTCGGAAAGGTCGGACGCGAGTTCGCGACGGAGCCGGAAGATGACCTCTGCAGCCTGGGTGAGGGCTTCGGCGAGACGGTCCTTCTCCCCTGCGATCTCCTCGGGCACGAGGTTGCGCATCGGGATGAAGGTCAGGTCGCCGTGGAAGTGAACCAGCGGCGCGATCGCGATCCCGTTGGCTGCGGCGACGCCCTTGAGGCGGAGGCCCATGCGAGGCGTTTTCCCGGACCGGCACGTGGAATGCAACACGCCGCGCTCAGGGTCCGGGCACCCCGGAGCCGATGTTCCAGAGAACGACCTTGACAACGGCGCCGAAGATGAAGACCCACCGCAACCAGCCGTCCCCTGACGACCATCCGCTCGCTGCCAACGAGTTCTTCCGCCGCGCCGAGGAGGCGGTGGAGGTCGACGACGAAGCCAACTGGGCGGAGGAGGAGGGCGCGATCGAAGAGGACGCCCCAGCCCACGCGATGGTCGAGGAAGCCCCGCGACGCTCCCTGCTCGCCGTGTGCGGATGGACGGTCGCCGGCCTGGCCACGGCAGTCGCGGGCGCAAGCGTGATCCTCGGACCGTCGTTCCAGGAGGTACTCCAGCCGCTCCAGGCAGCCGGGGTCACGCCGTTCGCGGTCGCGGTCGCGGGGATGCTCGCCGCTGTGCTCGGCAGCCTGCGCGCCGCCGGCGACAGCCGCGCCGCCCATACCGCGTGGCGCCTCGACCAGCTCGAGCAGGGGATGCAGTCCCTGGCACCCGGTCAGGCGGACCAGATCGGGGAAGCGGGCCACATCCTGGTCGCCCTGCAGCGCCAGGACGAGAAGCTCAACAACCTGACGCGCGCCACCAAGCTGTACGGCAAGCCTCTCGCCGAGGTGACCGAGCAGGTCCACGAGATCGCGCAGGGTCAGGCCAAGCTCGACCTCGACGTGGCGAACCTCGAGCGGGCCATGCAGAACGCCACGGCCGCCGTCGAAGCCCAATTGGCAGGCCGTCTCGAAGCGGTGACCGCCGCCGTCCAGCAGCTCGAGCGCGCGGTCCACGACTCACGGACGGAGACCAACCCGGCCACG
>JBEAPQ010000100.1:0-2535 GCA_041164325.1 Planctomycetota bacterium
CGATCGGCATGCAGGGACTCCGCAGAGAACTCGAGGAGCTGCCGTCCCGCGACCAGCACCTCGTGCTCGACCTCGCGGGTCGGGACCCGGACGACGGCATGACCGCCGTTGCCTACGACAAGGGTGCGGCCCTGCTGCGACGGCTCGAAGAGGTCCACGGCCGCGATCGGTTCGACGGCTTCCTCGCGACGTGGTTCGCCGAGCACGCCTTCGGAACGGTGACGACGGCCGACTTCCGGTCGGCGGTCGGCCGCCAGTTCGGAGACGACCCCGGGACCGATCTCGACGCGTGGCTCCATGCGCCCGGCCTCCCGGCGGACTGCCCGGCCGAGGGCGCTACGGGCTTCGAACCGATCGATGCGGCACGCACCGCGTGGCTGGACGGCGGAGCGCTTCCGGAGACTTCCGACTACGAGACCGTCCACTGGCTGCATCTGCTCGGCTCACTGCCGCGCGATCTGGGCCAGGAACGTCTTGCAGAACTCGACGCCGCGTTCGACCTGACCCGCTCGCAGAACGCCGAGATCCTCTTCGCGTGGCTGCTGTGTCAGGTGCAGTGTGGCTACGCCTCGGTGCCGCCCGCGGTCGACGCGCGCATCGCCGACTTCCTGCACGAGGTCGGTCGCCGCAAGTTCGTCGAGCCCCTCTACCGCGCGCTGGCCGAGACGCCCGAGGGACGCACCCGCGCCCTCGAGATCTACGCCACCGCCCGACCCCGCTACCACTCCGTCACCGCGCGCAGCGTCGACGCGTTCCTCACGTCCGAGACTCCCCGCTGAACGCCGCGCCCCCCGACCCGACTCCCGGCCCGATCCCCCCGCCTGACTTCCATGCAGTACGGCTTCGTCATCGACCACCGCAAGTGCATCGGCTGCCACGCCTGCACGGTCGCCTGCAAGTCCGAGAACGAGGTGCCCGTCGCCAAGTTCCGGACCTGGGTCAAGTACACCGAGATCGGCAGCTTCCCCCAGGTGAAGCGCCACTTCGCGGTGCTCCGCTGCAACCAGTGCACGAACGCACCCTGTGTGACGATCTGTCCGGTCAACTCGCTCGGCAAGCGGAGCGACGGCATCGTCGATCTCGACAAGGATGCGTGCATCGGCTGCAAGGCCTGCATGCAGGCCTGCCCCTACGACGCGATCTACCTCAACGAGGACACGGGCGGCGCCGAGAAGTGCCACTACTGCGCGCACCGCGTCGAGCAGAACCTCAAGCCTGCCTGCGAGGTCGTCTGCCCCGAGGAAGCGATCATCTCGGGTGACCTGCACGATCCCGCGAGCAAGATCTCGAAGCTGGTCGCGGAGCTCGACACCCAGGTTCGCCGGCCCGAGCAGGGCACCGGACCGAACGTCCACTACCTCGGCATGGACCCGGTGTCCCTGCATCCCGGCCGCGCGGCCGAGCCCGAGACCTACCTCTGGTCGGACCGTCGCCTGCCGCCCATGGATCTGCCGGAGGACTTCCCGGTCCAGCAAGATGCGCGCACCGTCCTCGACGTGAACCACGACGTCCACTGGGGCTACAAGGTCTGGGCGTACCTGTGGACCAAGGGAGTCGCCGCCGGCGCTGCGGTCCTCGCGCCCCTGTGGGCCGCGGGCGCCCAGCCCGGCTTCGCGCGGGACTACGCGCCGGAGTTCCTGGCGCTGACGTTCCTCGTCGTGACGCTCGCGCTCCTGATCGCCGACCTGAAGCGCCCCGCCTACTTCTTCCGTCTGCTGACCCGGCCCAACACGAAGAGCTGGTTGGTCAAGGGCGGTTGGGTGCTCAGTGCGTTCGGTGCCGTGACCGCCGCGGTGATCGCCTGTCGGTTCTTCGGCCTCGGAGAACTGGCGGACCAGCTCCGTTTCGCCAACATCCCGCTCGGCGTGCTGACCGCGATCTACACCGCATTCCTGTTCGCCCAGTGCGAAGGCCGGGACCTGTGGCAGGACGTCGGCAAGCTCTCGATCCAGCTGGCGGGACAGGCACTCCTGCTCGGCGGCGCGTTCCTGCTGCCGTTCGCCGCGGGCCTGGGCCACGGCGAACTCGGCTTCATCCTCGGGCCCGCGTCGGTTGGCTTCGGCGGAGACATCGCGCTGCTGGCACTCTGGGCAGGCACCGCGATCCACGTCCTGGTGGCGGTGGCCAAGGTGCGCGGTTCGTACGCGACGGACAACGCACGGCAGGCGGTGGCGCTGCTGCCCCGCATCCCGGTGTTCGACGGCGGAGAGCTGTCGGCGTTCCGCGTCGGACTGTGGCTGTCGACCGCGGCCCCCATCTTCGCGGTGACAGCCGCCGTGCTCGGCGTGACCGGCGTTGCGACGTCGCTCGTGACCCTCGCGGTCGCGTCGATCGGACTGGTCCTCTACGAGAAGGCCTTCGTCCGAGCCGCCCAGCTCCCGCCGCTGTCCTGAACCACTCCGCCTCCTCCGCACCGCAGCCGCCTGCACCAGCAAACCTTCCTACCTGCGATGACGAGTCCTGAACCCGAAGGCATGCGCGTGACTCCGCTGGAGTCCTTCCCTCCGCCGGAGCGCTGGCATGACTGGACCGAGC
>JBEAPQ010000101.1:0-6982 GCA_041164325.1 Planctomycetota bacterium
CGCGGATCACGGTTGCGGACATCGACGAGGCGTGTCGAGGAGCGTTCTTCGCGCGGCAGACGCGCGGATCGTCCATCGAGCGGTCATCAACCTCGTCCACGTCGGGATCGACGACCTCAACTGCCGCGACGCCGGGCCTCGCATCGACCTCCTGACGGAGTGGTGCGACCACCAGCCCAGTGTCCCGCACGGAACCCCCGAGCGCTCGGCAAGCTCGCGAAGGCTCGAGCCCTCGCGGTCACGAACGGCAACTAGGCACTCGATCCCGCTCCGACGCTGACTGCGCTTCGACATCCCGCAGATGGTCCGCCGTTGCCGCGAGGATCCTGGGTAGACGTGGCGGAACCGCCACGTCCGGCCTGACCACCACGAACGGCTTCGGCTCGCCGTCCGGGCCGATGGAACTGGGCGACTCGGCACCGCCAAAGCGCGCGGCGCACCCGTCTCCCGCGCCTTGCCAGCCCCGATCTCGCTCAGGTCGTCGAGGTGGATGTCGTGACCGATCCGGCGGCTGACGCTGGCTACATCCCCTCGATGAAGGAGCGCAGTGCGTCAGTTCTCGCGTCTTTCAGTTCGCGCAGGCGATCGGATAGGACGAACACCTCGGGAGAATCGCGACGATGAACGAACACCAAGAGCTGTGTGTCGTTCCGCCAGCCGCCAATCGACATTCGCCAGAAGTCTCGACCTTGCTCTCCATACGCTTCCTCGAGTTCTCGCTTCACCTCTTGGATTTTCTCCGGCGCAGGCCGTCCGAGGTCGTCGGCCGTCTGGACTTGACGGACGTTGCCGCGGTGCGCGGCACTTGCCATCGACTCATCGAGTTGCGTCGCTAGCTGGCGCTCTAGCGGTTCGATGCTGGCGTTGTGAGCCTCCAAGATCTCGTCGAGGCGTTGCCGCTGCCAGCCGTTCGGTCTCTTGTTGAGCGGATTCAGGCGGGCATCACGCAAGACGGACTCAGCAGTGACGGAAGGGGCCTGAACGATCGCCCTCTCGAATCCAGCGCTCCGGCCCATGACCCACTTGATGAACGCGTCACGGTCGGTTGGGGGCACTAGCGGTGCGAGGTCACGGGACTGCGACTCGCCGGACGAGCGCCTCGTTTGGCTCTCCGGCTCCGCAGAGGCTCTCTGGGGCGGCTCGTCGTTGCCGATAGTTGCTGGCCTGACCACAGACTCGAACTCTGGCGGCGGCCGCCGAACGGCAGCCGGTTCGCCGGAGACCTGCCAGAGCAGCCAGGCACCGAGAGCACAACAGGCGAGTGCCGATAGCGCCAGTACAACATGTCGTGGCATCAACCACCTCGGACTAGAATGACTGTCTGCCTGAGAGCAGGCCGTATCCGGCTCACTCGCCGATGACGCCAGGGCACGGGCCGCAGGAGTTGATGACCCATCCGATGCCCGCAGCGCCAATGCTCAAGTAGCCCGTCACGCTCTCCCCGCAAGGCAGACGTCCACCTCCCGAACTCCAGTAGGCGACGGCCTGGAAAAGGCCCTCTGATTCGTACGATATGGTGGAGTTCTGACCGCCCGAGTTCACGTTGATGGGCGGATACGGGCCGCCGGGCACGGGGTTGATCACGATGATCTCGAGCACCCAAATGAGCTCGCAGGGACTGTTCTTGACGCAAGCCGCCGGTGGTCCGTGACACTCCCCCGGCACGTGCGTAGCCTGGTGCATCACCGCAATAACATAACCCGCTGCGCCGACGGCGTCATGCACCGCGGGCCCGCACTCGGCGCACTTCTGCGCCGAAACTGCACTACTCACAAGCAAGCAAACTACTGCCGCGAGACGTAGCATGGCCTTCCTTCTCCTCGTGAAAGAGATGCATAGCTTCTGCCGCTATCCCCAGCGGCGAGTCGAAGCAGTATCGGGGCTCGCACTCGGTGCCTTCGAGTGCCCCATTCTAACGTCTATCGGCCCGCGGAGCGAGAGTCAAGCCGCGGTCGAGTCTAGGACCACTTTGTTGGCCCCGTCCCGGGGCGCGGATTTCCTTTCTGGCAGATTCTTGGCAACTGCGGTCGAGCGGATCGTACCAGCGTAGATGACGGCATCACCATCACTTACGCTCGTTCGGGATTTCGATCCGCGGCTCATGTACGGCGCGACCCTGGACGCCGCTTTGGTCGAACTCCGGCAAGACCTGGAGCGAGTTGCTGATCTGGGCGCCGAAGGCCGGTCGTTCGAGGAGCTGATCGGCGAAGTCCGCAGCGCGATCTACCGCACCGGGCTCGAAGCTCTGCGGGCCGCGACGGAGATGCTCGATACGCGGGTGCCGGTGGTCGAGCGCGACGGCGCGCGCTTGCGCTTTCACGGCATCGCTCCGAAGAACTCTTATGACCGCCATCAACCCCCGTCCCGGGAACTGAGCACGATTTCTGTATGCGCATGAAACGTCCTGAGGGGAATCGCGGGAGCCAGGGCGACGGCTGGATTCGACGGTCGATCAGACTCTTATTCGGGGATTGGCTACCCCATGATGGGATGCGTCTTGAGGGCTGCCTCGATCTGGCTGCTGTGATCGGAACACACAATTCTTGACGAGGATTCCCTTCACCGCACCGACCACCACGAGCTCCCGCGGTTCCTTTCAGTGTCTTCTTCTCAGGCTGCTTGATGGCCCTCCGGAGGTGTGCGGCTTGTAGGGCATTTGGTGGTCGCTATCGACCACATGAACCCGACGAGTTCGCGAGCCACGGCCGTTATGGCTACCTGCGACTTCTTGCCGCGCCCGAGCAACGCTCGATAACGGCGACAGAGCCGGACCTGCGCCTTCCAGGCAATGTCCTTTGCTTCTCGAGGTACGTCTGCCGGCATGTGCTGGCGCATGTACGCGCCGACCTTCGGCCTCTGCCGGTAGCTCCAGGCCGCCTCATACAGCAATCGTCGGACCGACGAGTTGCCGCTCTTGGTGATTCCACGTCCTCTGACTTTCGATCCGCTCGAGTGCTCGCCTGGATTCAGGCCGAGGAACGCCATGAGCTGCTTGGGGTTCTCGAATCTTCCGATGTCACCGACCTCGGCGACGACAGTCTGACCCTACCCCCGTTCAGTGGACAGCGGGGATCACGCCGCGGGCGCGGCGATCAGTCTCGCCTCGAACTCGGCCGGGCTGAGGTAGCCCCCAGGTGAGAGTGGCGACGTCGACGGTTGTAGAAGATCTCGATGTAGTCGTGAATCGCCGACCTCGCAGATCGGCGGGTTGGCCATCGCTGGCGATGGACGAGTTCGGTTTTGAGGGTGCCGAAGAAGCTCTCGACGACCGCGTTGTCGTAGCAGTTGCCACGGCGGCTCATGCTGCAAGCCAGGCCGCGCTGGCGCAGGACACGCTGGAACGCCTCGCTGGCGTACTGCGACCCACGGTCCGAGTGGTGGAGCGCGCCCGGAGCCGGATGACGGTGACCGCATGCCATCGTGAGGGCATCGACGACCAGCTCGGCACGCATGTGGTCACCCATCGACCACCCGATCACCCGACGCGACGCCAGGTCCATGACGACCGCCAGGTAGAGCCAGCCTTCCCCCGTCTCGACGTAGGTGATGTCGGAGGCCCAGGCCGTGTCGATCTCCGCGAGCGTGAACGCCCGGTCGAGCTTGTTGGGATGCACGGGCAGCGCGTGGCGCGAGTCCGTCGTGCACCGGAACCGCCGCCGAAACACGCCGTGGAGGCCCTCCTGCGCCATCAGGCGGGCGATGCGCTTGCGGTTCACGGAGTGGCCGCGATGTCGCAGCTCGGCATGGACGCGAGGGCTCCCGTAGGTCCCGTGGCTCGCGCGGTGGATCTCCAAGATCTCGGTTGTGAGCTTCGCGTTCTCGGCCTTCGCCCTCGAAGGTGGCCGGGAACGCGAAGCGTAGAAGCCGCTCCTCGAGACCCCGAGCACGCGGCACATCAGGGCGATCGGGAAGTTGGCCCTCTCCGCCTCGATCAGCTCGAACGCCGATCGCTGTCCTTGGCGAAGAAGGCCGCGGCTTTTTTTGGGAAGTCCCGCTCCTGCTGCAGGACGCGGTTCTCCCGGCGAAGCCGGCGCAGCTCATCCTTCTCGGCGCTGGTGAGCTCCCCGGCGGAGCCCTGGCCGTCGTCGATCTCCGCCTGCTTGACCCAGCTCCGCAGCGCGGACACGGTCAGATCCAGATCGCGAGCGACCTGGCTGATGCTGCCGGTCTCTCGAACCAAGCGGACCGCCTCGGCCTTCTGCTCGGCGGTGAACTTCCTGCGGGGTCGCTGTTTGCCTGACACAACTCGCTACATGGGCATCTTGCCCGACTCAAGTGAGCTGTCCACCCGCTGGGGGGAAGGTCAAAGGTCGCGCGCCCGACTCTCCTGGTCGCTGAGTCCACTGTGGATCAGCTCGACGAGCTGTCGGACGAGCGCGACACCGAGCTCCACCCTTCGTCGGTCACTCTCCGATTCGATGGCCCGACGAATGATCCGGCCGACGTGCAGCGCGAGACGATCGGCTGCATCCCCTGCGTCCAAGGACTCGATGCGCGGCACGAGATCCGAGCCGGGCGACGCCAGCTCGGCCGCAAGAGCCTCCGTCAGGATCGCTTCGTAGAGGCCCTTCGCTCTTCCCGCCATCGGCCGCGCATCCTACCTGGCCCGCGACACTCGTGGATCGCGCCTACCGGATCACCGCGCCGGCAGCCTTCGCGGCGAGTGCTTCCACCGCTGCACGAGCACGCGTCGCCTGCTCCTCGTGGAAGGCGCGCATGAAGCGGGGCAGCGGTGGCTTGGCGCCGGTGCGCCAGGTCTCGAGGCGATGTGCGGTGGCGGCGAGGATCTGGTCCTCGGCGGCCTTCAGGCGGGCGCGGACCTGGTCGAGCCCTTCGGTGCGGAGCCAGCGGATGTTGCCGGGCAACTCGGCGTCGGCCGGGACGTCCCCCGGTGCGGGGGCGACGTAGAACTGGTCCTGGAGCGCCTTCGCCGCGTCGCAGATCGGGCTGCGGGGTGAGCCCGAGAGGTCCTCGACGACGCCGGCCGCGGGCCAGCAGGGGACGGCCACCGAGAACAGCGGCTGGCCGAGCACCGTCCACATCGTCGTGAACCGCGGGTCCTCGTCCGGGGCCACGCCGTGGAACACGAGCGCGGCGACCGTCGTCTGCCGGTGGATCGTCTCGCGCACGTCGCGGAGCCCGTCGGCGGCGACGGCCGAAGGCGGTGGCGCGAGGTCACGGCAGAACGAACGGAGCAGGTCCGCATGGTCGAAGACCCCGTCGGCAGGCAGGTCGCGGCACAGCGTCCCGGCACGGGCGAACCGTTCGCTGCCCCGGTCCCCACCGGCGGTGGTCGCGAAGTTCGTTCGCCAGATGATCCCGTCCTCCGCCGCGGTCGCATCGAAGCGCACGAACGTCCGGTGCGACGTCTCGAAGATCGCGGCCCCGCCCACCGCGTCGATCACACCGAAATTGGCGACGGTCCGCCGACCGCTCGCATTGGTCTCCTCGAGCAGCGCCTCGAACTCGTCGACGGTCGCGCAGCGCATCAGCGCGAGCTTCATGAAGCCGCCGTTGCCCGGACCTTCGTCGCTGCCCGTCGGGAGGTCCCGCGACACCGAGTTCATGATGCAGAAGCCCGCACCGTTCGCTCCCCCCCAGACAGTGCGCGAAGCGCCCGGTGAGCACAGTCCGAGGTACGGGAAGCGGCCGTCGTCGAACGCCAGGATCACGTTGTCGCGCGCCTGCGTGTCCCGGTTCTTCCAGAGCAGCGGCCGTCCGTCGGAAGTCGCCGCGCCGCACGCCACACCGACCGAGCACTCCTCGTCCGCGCGGTCGCCGGTGGTCGCGACCTGCGCCGGCAGGACCGCCGCGAGCCCGAGCGCGGCGAGGATGTTCCAAGGCTGCCGCATCGCGAAGACCTAGCGGCTCGACCCAGCACTCCGCGGCTGGACGGCGGGCACCTTGCGGACCTCGCTCGTCCCCGGCCAGGCCACCGCGAACGGGAAAGTCTGGTTGGACGCAGCCGCGCCGAACCGCCCCTGGCGATCGAGCGCGACGAAGCAGGCGTCGATCTGGTAGCCGAGCGGATCACGCGCGGCGATGCGGTGGATCGCCTCTTCGCACGCCGCCTGCGGGTGCAGCCCCTGCCGCATCAGCTCGACGATCAGGTAGGTCCCGCAGTGACGCATGATGTTCTCGCCGAGCCCGGTCGCCCCCGCCGCGCCGACCTCGTTGTCGACGTAGAGGCCGGAGCCGAGGATCGGCGAGTCGCCGACGCGGCCCGGCAGCTTGCGGCCGGCACCGCTGGTCGAACACGCGCCGGCGAGGTCGCCGTGCTGGTCCAGCGCCAGGACCGCGATCGTGTCGTGGCCCTCGTTCGCGTCCGCGGGCTCCTCGCCGCCGCGATCCCGGCTCTGCCACGCGGCCTTCTGCGCGGGATGGGCCGACACGTCGACAGACTCGAGACCTTGCTCGAGCGCGAACCAGCGTGCGCCTTCGCCGACCAGCATCACGTGCTTGGTCTCCTCCATCACGCGCCGGGCAGCCGTGATCGGGTGCACGATTCCCTCGAGGCCAGCCACGCTGCCCGCGCGGTGGCCCGGCCCGTCCATGATGCAGGCGTCGAGCTGCACGTAGCCGGCTGCGTTCGGCCGGCCGGCGAGGCCGACCGACCCGTCGGGTCCGAGGCTCTCGACCTCGCGCACACCGGCCTCGACCGCGTCGAGCGCGGTGCTGCCTTCCTGCAGGCGTCGCATCGCGACGTCGTTGCCGACCTTGCCGAACGGCCACGTGGCGATGACGAGCGGCGCGCCCGCAGGGGCGGCGGGACCGGACGACGGGACTGCGCAGGCAGAGGCCAGGAGCGGCAGCGTGAACAGGGTGGCAGCGAGACGACGGCGCATCCCACAATGCTTACCGCCGACCGGCCGACGGGCGAAGCTCGGGACCGTAGGATCGGAACCGGTGCGCCGACACCCGCGGAGCGCAGCCCATGATCCACCCCGATACCCGGAAGTACCACGCCGCGCTGGCCGTAGGC
>JBEAPQ010000102.1:0-3391 GCA_041164325.1 Planctomycetota bacterium
CGCACCGACCCAGATCAGCCCCGCCACGCGCGGCGACTCGCGCAGCGCGTACAGGCACGAGTAGAACTCCTCGCCGGTGATGTCCCGCGTGATCGGCGCCCCGGAGATGCCCTGGCGCTCCGGATCGAACGCCGTCAGGTCCGGCGAGATCCGCTCCCACGTCCGGCCTTCGTCCCGCGTCCGGTAGACGAACTGGGACGCGTGGTAGACGACATCGGCATCGTGCGGTGACACGTGGATCGGCGACACGCGCTGGAAGCGGTCGCGCAGGTCCTTCGGGTCGTGGCCGTACATGTTGGCGGCCGTCACGTCGTAGCTCTGCGTCTGATCCGTCCGCGCGCGGAAGACCTGGAAGCGGCCCTTGCACGCGGCGTAGACGACGTCTGGATCGCCAGGCTTCGGCACCGCAGGCCCGGTCTCGCAACCGCCGACCGCCTCCCAGAAGGAGGATGTGCCGCCGAGCGCGGCGCGCGGCGGCAGTACGGGCACACGGATCGTCGTGTTGTCCTGCTGGCCCGCGTAGAGCCAGTACGGCTCACGCTCGTCGAACGCGATCTGGTAGAGCTCCGCCGTCGGCTGGTTGTCCTGCGTCGACCACGTGTCCCCGCCATCGAGCGTGACGTTCGCGCCGCCGTCGTTGGCCTGGACCATCAGCTGCGGATCGTCGGGGTGGATCCAGAGGTCGTGGTTGTCGCCGTGTGGCGTGCCGCGGCGGCGCCAGTTCTTGCCGCCGTCCGTCGAGCGATAGAAGCCCGTGGCGCTGACGTAGACGCGGTCCGCGTCGACCGGGTCTGCGTCGATGTTCGTGTAGTAGAACGGCCGGGCGCGGAGCCCGCCGTCCGACGACACCTGCTCGAACGTGTCACCGCCATCGTCGGAGCGATAGACGCCGCCCTCGTCCCCGGGCGCCTCGATCAGCACGTAGACACGCGCGGGCGCGGCCGGCGACACCGCGAGGTCCGCCTTGCCGACGAGGCCCTGCGGCAGGCCGTTGTCGAGCTTGGCCCACGTCGCGCCGCCGTCGAGCGAGCGGAAGACACCGTCGTCTTCGCTGCCGCTCTCGATCGTCCACGGCTTGCGATCGGCGGTCCAAGCCGTCGCGTACAGCACGTCGGGATCGGCAGGCGAGATCTCGACGTCGACGATGCCCGTCTCGTCCGACACGAAGAGCACCCGGTCCCACGTCAGGCCACCGTCCCGCGTGCGGTAGAGACCGCGCTCCTGGTTCGGCCGGAACGCCCTGCCGACGACCGCAACCCAGGCGACGTCCGGATCGCGCGGATCGACCTCGACGGCACCGATCTGCCCGGCATCACCAAGCCCGACGAAGTCCCAGGTCTTGCCCGCGTTGCGAGACAGGTAGACACCCGAACCCTGGATCACGTTGCTGCGCAGCGCCTCGGAGCCGGTCCCGACCCAGATCACATCCGGATCGGAGGGCGCGACGCGGATCGCGCCGATGGACGGTGACGCGAAGAAGCCATCCGAGACGCTGCGCCAGCTGTGGCCGAAGTCCGTCGTCTTGAAGACACCGCCGCCGGTCGCCCCCATGTAGAACTCGCCGCGGCGTTGGCGGACACCGGCGACGGCCGTCACCCGCCCACCGCGCGTCGGGCCCACGCAACGGAACTCCAGACCTGCGGCGGACGAGATCTGCGCCGCGCTGGAGTCGACGAACAAGAGCGCGGCACCGAGAGCCGCCCAGGACGAGAGAGCACGCTGCATCGCGCGCGCACTCTACGCGCGATCGCACCGCAGCGCTCCGACGCCGTGTCCTACGCGCCGAGGATGTCGAGGATGCGCCGATGCACGTCGACGGCATCGACCGCGTCGGCGGCATCGGCACGCGACGAACACAGGAAGACCGGCCCCGCATCTTCCTCTTCGAACAGCCGGCCGTGCGACCCACCCACCAGCGATGGGTCGGTCCCGATCACGTCCATCAGGTAGCGGAAGCCGAGCAGCTTCTTGGCCAGGTTCTTCGCGACGCGGAGCTTGGGGAAGCGGAGCTTCGGATCGACGAAGAGCTCTGTCGGGTCGTAGCCAGGCTTGCGGTGGATATCGACGGTGGTCGCGAAGTCCGGACGCCGCGCTTCGTCGAGCCAGTAGTGGTAGGCGAACCACGCTCCTTTCTCGGCGACACAGACGAGCTCCCCGCTCCGCTCGTGGTCGATGCCCAACTCCGCCTGCTCCGTCCGGTCGAGCACGCGGCCGACGCCGGGGATCCCCTCGAGCACCGTCCGCGTGTGCGCGAGGTCGGCCGCGTCGGCGACGTAGACGTGGGCACACTGGTGATCGGCCACCGCAAACGCGCGACACGCCCCGGCATCGAGGAGCTGGCCGTGACCCGTCTCCTGGACGCGGAGCAGGCCCCGCTCGTGGAGCACGCGGTTGATGAAGATCGGCTGATCGACCTTCTCGATGCCGTATTCGGACAGCGCGATGACCGCAGCACCCTTCGCGCGCGCCGCGTCGATCAGTCGCCCGCACTCGGCGTCGACGGCCGCGACCTGCGCGATCGAACGGGGGTCGTCCGGCCCGAACCGCTGGTGGTCGTAGTCGAGGTGCGGCAGGTACGCGAGGCAGAGCGTCGGGTCCTGGTTCTCGATGACGTCGAGCGTCGCGTCGGCGATCCAGCGCGTGGACGGCAGCCCGGCCTTCGGCCCCCAGAAGTCGAAGAGCGGGAACGCGCCGAGGCGTTCCTGGAGGTCCGGCGCGAGCTCCGGCGGCTCGCTGTAGAGGCCCGGACGCTTGAGGCCATTCGCGTGGTACTCCGGCCGCGGCGTCACCGAGTACGCGACCGGCGCGTACATGTTGAACCACCAGAACATCTTCGCGCACGTAAAGGCCGGGTCGCGTTCCGCGGCGGCCTCGTAGAACTTCTGGCCCTGCACGAGATGGTTCGACTGGCGCCACAGGAAGACCTGGGCGAGATCGCGGAAGTACCACCCGTTGGCGACGATGCCGTGGTCGCGCGGCGCGCGGCCCGTCAGCCAGCTCGCTTGGACCGTGCAGGTGACCGCCGGGAACACGGTCCGCATCGGGCTTGCGAACCCCGACTCACCGAGCGCGCGCAGGTTGGGAGCGTGCGCGAGGTCCTTGGGCCTCAGGCCGACGACGTCGAGGACGAGGAGCTTCATCGCGGACGGGCATCCTGGGTCCGCGGGCCGGGGTTTTCCAGCGTTCCGCCGACTCGGATATGGTCGCCTCGATGCCTTCCCGCCGCCTGCCCCTGATCCTGACGGCGCTCCTCGCCGGCTGCGCGTCGATCCAGACCGAGGTCGCGTCTTCGACCGACCCGGCGTTCCGAGGCAGGACGTTCGAGAAGCTCTGCGTCTCGGCACCGCAGGCAGACCTGCTGGCGAGACGCGCCGTCGAGGGAGCACTCGCA